>JAUNIK010000375.1:0-301 GCA_030523505.1 Prevotellaceae bacterium
TGCCAGTGTAAACTTCCTTGGTCACTTCCTTTGTAACGACCTTCTCTACCTCTACTGGCTTCTCGATGACCTTCTCAATGAACTGTGGAGCAGTTCTTTCAGCCTTCTTAGCCTTACCACCGCCGAAGTTAATCTTCACACCAACAAGGAATGAGCGTGTGTGTGGGTAACGGCTCCAACGATAGTCAACACCTGGATCGATACCACCGAGGTTAACCTCTGGGTCGAGGCCCTTGTAGTTGGTGAATGTCACGAGGTTGTTGCCTGTAGCATAGAGAGTGAGATCCTGCAACCAGTCCTT
>JAUNIK010000375.1:311-3260 GCA_030523505.1 Prevotellaceae bacterium
TGCGGAATGTGTAGCTCAATGAGAGTGACTGCAGACGGATGTATGAGCCCTTCTCGATATAGCGGTCAGATGGAAGTGAACCAGAAGCATCGCCTACAGGATAGTCGAGATACTCCTTGAGAACGTTCTTGCCATCAGAGAACATCTGTGCAGATGTGTAGTGAGCACGTGGACCATTGTAAACATCATTGCCGAATACGCCAGTGATGAATGCGTTGAGGTTCCAGTTCTTGTATGTCAGTGTATTGTTCCAACCAGCGTTGAGCTTAGGCTGTGCACAACCAGTGATTGAGCGGTCCTTGAGCTGTGGGTTGTTTGTTGTCTCGCCAGTACGGTTGCCGTTCTCGTCGAGTACATAATACTCAGAACGTCCGTTTACTGTGCCAGCATACTGGTAAGTGTAGAATGTACCGAGCGACTCGCCCTCCATGATACGCTGTGTCCAACCGTTTGCAGAAACGCCAGATACCATAGGGTCACCCTGTGTGAGGTTTGTTGTATGGAATACATCATTCTGCATCTTGTCAACAGTGTTCTTGTTGTGAGAGAGGTTGAGAGTTGTGGTCCACATGAAGTTCTTTGTCTGAACAGGGATAGCGTTCAATGTGAACTCGATACCACGGTTTGTCATCTCACCTACGTTAGCATCGATCCATGAGTATGGGTACTGTGATGTAGAAACAGGGTAGCTCCAGATGAGGTCCTTGGTCTTCTTGTCGTAAACCTCGATAGTACCATTGATACGTCCCTTGAGGAATGCGAAGTCGAGACCGATGTTAAGCATACCTGTTGTCTCCCACTTGAGGTCTGGGTTAGCGTTCTTGTTAGCACCGTATGTACGATATGGCTTGCCGTTGTAAGGGAATGTACCAGTAGCGCCCCATGTCTCGTATGAAGAGTAAGCATCGAAGCCCATAGCGTTACCAGAGATACCGTAACCAGCGCGGAGCTTCAAGTTGCTGAATACATTCTGGTTCTTCATGAAGCTCTCCTCGATGATGTTCCATGCAACAGAAACTGATGGGAAGGTACCCCAGCGGTTGTTCTTGCCGAATACTGAAGAACCGTCACGACGGATACTTGCCTGGAGCATATAACGGCTGTCGAAAGAGTAGTTCAAACGTCCGTAGAACGAGATGTTGCGGATATTCTCGATGTTACCGCTCTGTACTGAGTTCTGAATAGGGAGAATCTGGTTAGCCATCGACATGTTCTTCCATGTATTGAGGTCGTTGAAGAAGCCCTCTACGCTGAGGCCGAAACCATCGTTATTCTTCTTCTCTTCCCAAGAGTAACCTGCCATCAGACCCCACTTGCTCTTGCCTACAGCGAAGTCGTAGTTCACATAAGTCTCGAAAGTCTGCTCGCGACCAAAGTATGTGTTACGTGTAGCCTGACCGTTCTTGTTGCCGATACCCTCGAGCTGTGAGTTACGTGTGTTGTAGCCACTGTAAGTGCTCTGGTAGTTGCTCCATGAGTAGTTCACATTCCAGAGCAAGCCCTTGATGATCTCGAGCGATGTCTTGCCGATGAACTGGTTGCGCTTCCAGATAGTCTCAGAGATATTCTCCTCCATCAATGCCAATGGGTTGTAGTTCTTTGAACCAACACCGATTGTCCAGTTGCCGTTGGCATCCTTTGCAGGGAGAGTAGGGTTGTAGTAGTTCATTGCATCGAGAACAGAAGCACCCTCATTGCCTGTTGGCACACCGAAGTGCTTGCCGTACATTGAGTTAGCACCGAGGCTCAGAGTGAGGTGATCCTTGAGAGTCTTTGTAGAAACGAGCGAACGAACATTGAAACGGTCCATACCAGTCATCTTGACAACACCCTCGCGCTCCATGAGGTTGGCGCTGATCATGTAAGTGGTCTTGTTGTTACCACCGTTGATAGAGAGATTGTGGTTGTGGCTGATACCTGTGCGGAGAACCTCGTCCTGCCAGTTGGTGTCAGCACCACCGTCCTGCTTGAGAGTAAGACCGTGAGCAGAAGCATAGTCGCGGAGATCCTTTGCAGAGCACATGTCGTATGTGTTGAGAATCTGGTCGAATGCTACATAACCATTGTAAGCAACATTCACGCGGTCCTGATCGCCCTTCTTTGTTGTGATGATGATAACGCCGTTGGCAGCCTTTGAACCATAGATAGCAGTTGCAGTAGCATCACGGAGAACATCGATAGACTCGATGTCATCAGGCGAAACGATAGAGATGTCAACGCCAGGGATACCATCTACTACGTAGTAAGGTGACATAGCACCAGAACGGAGTGTAGAAGCACCACGGAGGGTGATTGTAGGAGCACCGTTAGGATCGGCTGTTGAAGAAACAACGAGTCCAGGTACCTTACCCTGGAGCATCTGACCTGGGTCGGTGAATACACCACGGTTCAGGTCTTCAGCCTTGATTGATGTAATTGAAGATGTCAAGTCCTTACGACGCATTGTACCGTAACCAACAACAACGAGTTCGTTGAGGACTGTGTTGTCTGGTGCAAGTTCTACAGCCATTGTTGACTTTGCTGCAAGTGTCTTGCTTGTGTAGCCCACGTAAGAGAACTGTAACTGAGCCTTTGTACCGACGGTGAGAGAGAACACACCGTCCATGTTTGTAGTAGTACCATTGCCGGTACCTACCTCCAATACACTGACACCCAGGAGTGGTTCACCTTGCTCGTCGACCACAGTACCTGTGACCTTTGTCTGGGCGAATGTCAGTGTACTAACCATAAGCAACAAGGCTAAAGCGAAAAGACGCTTCACTGCCATGTACTGAAAGTTTTGTACTTTTTGCATAATTGAATTGTTTAAATAGATATTAAAAGATAATTTTATATTTTCTCAAAATCAAATATGCAAAGTTACTACATTATTTCCAAATTACATCATATTTATTCATTTTTTTTGCTATAAGCATTGCTTTCGCTCTCTGTCGGGCGTGTAACGCCCTT
>JAUNIK010000376.1 GCA_030523505.1 Prevotellaceae bacterium
ACTTTGCAGTCCGAAAATCAAAGGTATTTGTAGAAACCACTTGAATTAAGTATGGAATATATGACACAAGAAGGCTACGACAAGCTTGTAGCCGAATTGCAGCAAATGATAGGCGTCGATCTGCCACGAGTGAAGGATGCTATTGCTGAGGCTCGTGCGATGGGCGATTTGAGCGAGAATTTTGAGTATCACGCAGCAAAGCGCGAACAAGGCAAGTTGTTGGGTAGAATACGCTTCAAGCAGAAGGTGCTGGAAAACGCTAGAGTGCTTGATACTTCGATACTTGCAACAGAAACAGTAGGGTTGTTGCGTAAGGTTGAAATCACCAATCTCAACACCAATGCCAAGATGGCATACACTATTGTGAATCCTCATGAAGCAAATCTCCGTGAGGGTAAAATCTCGGTGAAATCGCCAGTTATTGAAGCCTTGTTGGGTAAGAAAGTAGGCGATGTTGTTGAGGTGAGTGTACCGGCAGGAATGCTGAAACTGAGAATTGACAGCATCACATTATAAGATTGTGTTGAAGTAAAAATAAAAAAGAGTAGGGGATAGGTAGTCCTCTACTCTTTTTGCATTATCAGTATTGATGATTTCTAAAGATTCAGTTTCTTTTGCACAGCCTTTGTGATGGCCTGGATTTGCTTGCTGGTTTGGGAGAAATCTTCCCTTACGCCAGTTCTGATATTGTTGATTTCATTGAGCAGTTCAGTAGCAGCATTCTGGAACTTGCTTGGTTGGCGCTGACTGCGGTCGGTGAATGGGTTGATGAGCATCTTGATACCTTTTTCCACAATCTCCACATCGATGTCGGTTCCAGCCATCACTGGGTCACCGTCATAATGGATAACACCTGGTTCATCTCTGTGAACATGGATGTTCTTGCTCCTGAAAGTCTTGATATTTGGGTTCTTGTCGAGCGTCTTGTTGAGCATCTCAAGCCAGACCTCTGGTGCCTCAATCATATCGAATGGTTCCATGATGATGATATCCAACCAACCATCACTCATAGACGCCTGTGGGGCGATATAGGCATTGTTACCGTATTGCGAAGCGTTGGCACACGAAATGAGCCATGCATTGTAGGTTGTAGCACCATTCTCATCCTTAATGGTATATGTCTGAGGCTTGTACGACAGTCCTTCTTTCAGTATCTGCTCAGCATAGGAGATAGGACCACGCTTGCCGGAATCGGCGAATTTCTTGCTCACAAAGGCATCGAAACCCATTCCGCAGGTGCAGAAGAATGGATGCTCGTTGATAATACCATAGTCGAAATCGCGTATGTCGCAGGCGTTGATGATTTCAATGGCCTTCTTTGCATTCATAGGGAGCAGCAAGTGGCGAGCCAATCCGTTGCCCGAACCGCAAGGGATGATTCCCAATGCTGTATTGGAATGAACGATAGCGCGAGCCACCTCGTTGACGGTACCATCACCACCAACAGCCACTACGATATCGATGCCATTGTTCATTGCTTCCTTGGCAATCTCCGAAGCATGTCCTGCGTATTCGGTCATGCGAATCTCATACTCGAACTTTTCTTGGTCGAGGTTCTCTTTTATAAGGTCTGGAACACCGGCTTTGCTAGCTGTGCCTGATATGGGATTCATTATGAATACGATAGATTTCTTTTCCATAATCTGTGTCAAATGAGACATATTTATTGTGCAATTGCGATTGCTTCTTTTTCAATTTATCTGTTGTTGTGTTGCAAAATTACGAAAAAAAGAATAATATATGGCAGAAATATCAATAAAAAAACCACAAAACGACATTTTCTTGAGATATATGCATTGTGTTAAACATTTTTTTTGTAACTTTGCATCTCGTAATTGTAAAATGGTATTTATACCATATAGTGTTGTTTTGAAACAAAATCAAAATTTAAATATATGGGACTTTTAGAAGAAAAGCTTTCTAAGCATCCTTTCTATTCAATGGCAAAGGAAGCAAAAGAAAACGGTGTTTACCCTTATTTCCGCGAAATCGAGGGCAAGCAGGGTACTGAAGTAGAGATGGGCGGACACTCGGTTTTGATGTTCGGTTCAAATGCTTACACAGGTCTTACAGGTGATGATCGCATCATCGAGGCAGGTTGTGAGGCAATGCGTCAGTACGGTAGCGGTTGCGCAGGTAGCCGTTTCCTCAATGGAACACTCGACATCCATGTGCAGCTCGAGAAGGAGTTGGCAGAATATGTAGGTAAGGATGATGCACTTGTGTTTGCTACAGGATTTACAGTAAACAGTGGCGTTATTCCACAGCTTGTTGGTAAGGATGATTATATTATCTGTGACGACCGTGACCACGCAAGTATTGTTGATGGCCGTCGTCTTTCTTTCGCTACACAACTTCGTTACAAGCACAACGATATGGCCGACTTGGAGCGTGTTCTCCAGCGTTGCGATCCTGACAAGGTGAAGCTCATCATCGTTGACGGTGTGTTCTCGATGGAGGGCGACCTCTGTAAGTTGCCTGAGATTGTAGAACTCAAGCATAAGTACAATGCAGCCATCATGGTTGACGAGGCTCACGGTCTTGGTGTGTTTGGCAAGCAGGGTAGAGGTGTTTGCGATCATTTCGGTCTTACAGACGAGGTTGATCTCATCATGGGTACTTTCTCAAAGTCGCTTGCAAGTATCGGTGGTTTCATTGCTGCAAATCAGGTTATCATTGATTCTCTCCGTCACACAGCGCGTACATATATCTTCTCAGCAAGTTGTACACCAGCAGCTACTGCTTGTGCTCGCGAGGCTTTGCGTATTATCAAGTCTGAGCCTGAGCGTCTTGAGGCATTGTGGGATGTTACCAACTATGCTTTGAAGCGTTTCCGTGAGGAGGGCTTCGAGATTGGTGAGACAGAGAGTCCAATCATCCCTCTCTATGTTCGTGATCTTGAGAAGACATTCGTTGTTGTTGCTAAGGCTTTCGAGGCAGGCGTATTCATCAATCCTGTTATCCCACCAGCATGTGCTCCAACAGATACTCTCGTACGTTATGCCCTCATGGCAAACCATACTCATGAGCAGGTTGACCGTTCGGTAGTGATCCTGAAGAAGGTGTTCACCGACCTTGGCATCATCAAGTAAGAGTATATACCTTATTATATATAATAGAGTCGCGGTTATTCTGCGGCTCTATTTTTTTTCGTTTCTTGATGAATGGATAGGATGTTTATAAACACAAAAAAAGCATCAGATTTCTCGGGTCACCAGTAAATCCCCGTGTTTGAATTATTGAGTAAACATGTGTGAA
>JAUNIK010000377.1 GCA_030523505.1 Prevotellaceae bacterium
AGGAAGTAGTTAAGGAAGTTGTAAAGGAGAATATCACTGACGGTATGTACGTTGTAAACTTCGCTCAGGGTTCTGCTCAGGTTGACGAGACTGCTGAACTCAACACAATTCCTGCTGGTTCTACAGTAGAGATCGTTGCTTACGCTTCACCAGAGGGTAACCCAGATGCAAATCAGGTTCTTTCACAGAAGCGTGCTGACAACATCGCTAAGTATCTCCAGGATAGAGGCGTAAAGGTTGAGCGTGCTATCGCTAAGGGTGCTAACTCACAGCGTTCTAACCGTATTGCTATCGTAACTGTAAAGTAATCTATATATTATATATAAGGTGAAATTAATCACAAGTTACGGAAAAAGTTAGTTACTAATAAATAAAAAAGATAAACAAAATGAAAAAGATATTTTCAGTATTTTTGGCAGGAGTAGCATTCCTTTCTCTTGTTAGTTGTGCAGACGACTACAAGGAGTTGAATCAGAACCCTTCAAATGTTACTGCTACAAAGCCAGAAGGTTTGTTGACAGCAGCCATCAACGAGTTCCAGCCATGCGGCTACCTCGTATGGTACAACAACGTAACCTATTTGACAAAGTGGAGCCAGATGGCAGGTGGTGCTTACGACGACAGCTATACCTCAATGGGTGGTTGTGGCGATCAGGGCAGCCAGTACATCGCTACTTTGAAGTATCGCAACCGTATCAAGAACCATATCGAGACAACAGGTGAGACAAAGTACAACGGTTACCTCGCAGCAACCAACCTCCTCACCATCTACCTCGGTATCTTCGATACTGACGTTTACGGTTCAATCCCTTACACAGAGGCTTGTCACTATGATGACCTTGGTATCGTAACACCAAACTACGATAACATGGAGACTCTCTACAACACATGGCTTGCAGAGATTGACGAGTGCCTCACACTCCTCTCTGGTAACGATCTCGACGCTAATCCAAAGCAGGACCCTGCTTATGGTGCTGACTGGAGCAAGTGGGCTAAGCTCGCTAACTCTCTCAAGTTGAAGATTGCTGTTCGTCTCTACAACAACGATCCTCAGAAGGCTACTCAGCTTGCACAGGCTGCAGTTGCTGCAGGTGTTATCACAGATACAAAGGACGACTTCCTCTTCTGCAAGGCTACTACTGTAAGCACCGGTAACTCTGACTACCAGTACGGTACTGGTAACGGTATCACATCTGTTGTTGCTTCAGACAAGGTGCTCAACTTCATGCTCGGTTCTAAGGACCCACGAGTTCGCTTCATCTACACAAAGAACGGCTTCAACTCACGCGTAGTTCAGAGCTTCATCGACAACGGTAAGTATGAGGACCTCCCAACTCCTGTTAAGGAGAACGTTATTCTCGATGAGAATGGCAACTTCAAGGCATGGGGTGGCATGGGTGAACCATGGGTACGCTACACAGCACAGCCAATCGTTTACTCTCCTGAGTACTCAAGCGAGCAGGGCATCATCTCTAAGGAATACTATGAGGAGTACTTCAAGCCAGGTCTCCGCTACCAGATCAAGATGAGCGACGACAATGTTAAGTCTTACTCTCCATTCTCTTACTACACAACAGAGATGCGTAAGGGCCGCGATGGCTACACCATCCCTACTGCTATGGAGGTAAAGGATGACGGTACAATCGACATGCACGTTATCCAGGATAATGACCCACACGCTCTCTGGACAATGTATCTCAGTGCAGGTGAGGTTAACCTCTACCTTGCTGAGTTCGCACTCCTCAACGGTGGTTCATTCGGCGGTAAGACAGCTGAGGCTTGGTATGAGGCAGGTGTTCGCGCTTCTGTAGAGGAGTTCAACACTCTCGCTTCTAAGAACCAGATTCCTTACTATGGCACAACTTACAACTACGACCCATTCGAGAAGAAGATTGACCTCGAGGAAGGCGAGATTGATGCAATGCTTGCTACCGACAACGTTAAGCTCACTGGTACAACAGCAGAAAAGCTCGAGAAAGTATACCTCCAGCTCCTCATGCACTTCAGCGAGCAGCCAGACGATCAGTTCGTAACAGCACGTCGTTCAGGTTATCCAAAGGTAGGTTCAACCCTTCTTCCATTCGTTGAGTTCACTGGCCACATCGCTCTCTCTGCTATCCCACGTCGTTTCGTTATCTCTGATCCTCTCGATACAGACCTCATGCGCGATATCAAGCGTGCTGCATACGCTGAGCAGGGCTTCAAGACATTCGGTCAGAACTCTATGGGCGCTGAGTTCAATAGCGGCAACGCACCATTGAACGTTGAGCGCGTATGGGCTGACAAGAATGCACCACAGTGGGGTACTCCAAAGAACTAATTTAATACGATTCTCTTTGAGAAAAAATTGATTAATGATTAAGGGGAGAGTTCAAATGCTCTCCCCTTTTTTCAAATCAGCAACTATGAGAAAACTTTTTGCAATCATTTCATTCCTTGTATGCTTCTCTGGTATCGCCAATGCACAGGGCGAACGCATTTTCCTTTTCGATAATTTCGCTCAAGGAGGAGTCTATTTCAAAAACGGTGCAGTCAATGCTGCGCTCATGAACTACGATGCCAACAATGGCAAGATGTATTTCCAACAGGGAGGAGAACTGATGGAACTCATGGGAGTAGCTGCAATTGACAGCATCAAGTTTGGTGACCGTAAGTTCATTCAACTGCAAGGCGATTTCATCGAACCATTCAAGACCGAACATGGCACGATAAGCATCCAATGGAGAATCCATAAGATTCATCAAGGCTATGAAGGCGCATACGGATTAACCACCCAAAGTGGCGGAGCAAAGAAAGTACAGTTACCATCCGACTTCGGAATGGGCACATTCACGACCGCAGGCGGTGGAGGTATGTACAACGGAACCTTCGGAGTAAATGACGCCCATGAAGGAGGGCGCAACTTTGACGTATGGAAAATGCAAACAAGTTGCATATACCACTTCGCGAAAGACGGCAAGATTTACAAGGTAAAACGTACTAAGGATTTGTTGAAAGCATTCCCTGATAAAAAAGAAGAGATCAAAAAATACGCAACCGAGAATAGTCTTGATATGCTCTCTGCCGATAAAGCGCTGCAGCTCATCGACTACGCCCTTTCTCTATAAAAGACAATCCGCGCACTACGTGCAACCATCATACAAACTGCAATGGCAAAGGCTGTTGCAGTTTTTTTTTGCCAAAAATTAAGAAGTGATATACATTTAGGCACAACTATATAAAAGGAAATCAAAATAATCTGGCTTTGAGCC
>JAUNIK010000378.1 GCA_030523505.1 Prevotellaceae bacterium
AGAGGGCATCATGAACTGTGTAAACAAGTTCAACACAGCTACTGCTCCTGTTGATATCAAGCTGAAGGCTAACTTCGTTGATGAGACAAACAAGGATGTTCAGATTGTTGCCAACACTGAGTTCCTCACAAACACTAACGGTTACACTATCGCATTCGTTCTCACTGCTGACGAACTCGCTGGTACAGCATCTTCTTGGAAGCAGTCAAACTACTACTATCAGTACACTGTTGCTCAGGCAGGTGTAATGGACGAAATGCCAGACCTCGCTAAGTTCTGTAAGAACGGTGAGTGGGGCAAATCTTCTGTTGCCATCACCTTCAACGATGCTATGATCGGTAGCACATACAGTTCTTCAGGTAAGTCACTCGTTCCTGCATTCACAACAGGTCAGGCTGGCGACATCGAGACATCTGAGTACACACTCGCTATGCCTACAAAGGCAGCTCTCGTTAACGTTCTCAACTATGATAAGATCTATGTAACAGCTCTCGTTATCGACAACAAGGGTCAGATTGCTAACGCCGCTCGTGTTCGCGTTCTTGGTGCTGGTGAGGATGTAGATCCTGTTAACCCAGATCCAATCGATATCGACGGTATCAAGGTTTCTGATATGGACGATGACATGCAGCTCATGGGTGAGGCTATGTCACCAAACGCTAAGTATGTTGTTGGTATGAACTTCTCTACATTCGCTCCTGCTATCTGGAATGTTGAGAACAACGAGTACACTGAGTATCCTGACTTCGAGGAGGGTGCATTCCACGCTGCAACAAGCAACGGTATCTTCGTTGGTGATGATGGCAACTACGCTATCAAGGCTGATGAGAATGGTAATGTAACTCCACTCTTCTTCAACGAAGGTGAGGAGGTTTACAACGAGGAGTATGACTTCTACTACTCTACTGGCGACGCTGGTTCTTCAGCATACGCTATCTCTGAGGATGGTAAGGTAATCGCTGGTTTCTACTTCGATTCTTCATACTTCACTACTCCATGTATCTGGAATGAGAACAACGAGCGCATCGACCTCCCTCTCCCAACTTCAGAGGAGGCTGGTTTCGAGGTTAACGGTGGTCAGGTTCGTTACATGACTCCTGACGGTAAGGTTCTCCTTGGTTTCCTCATCGACAACATGGCTACATGGCCAGCATGCATCTGGCGTCAGAACGCTGCTGGTGGCTATGACATCGACATCATCTGCAAGAACTACTGGGAGGAAGGCTACCAGCAGGGCAAGCCATACATGGTATTCAACCCTTCAGGTATCAGCGCTAACGGTGAGTGGGTAGCTCTCACTATCCAGAATGAGTTCGACGATTGGGACTTCTCTACTCCAGCTCCTGCTATGCAGGTTGCTCGTCTCAACCTCAAGGACAACACTCTCGATATTCTCAACGAGACAGAGGTTAGCTACACTCCTACAGGTATCGCTAACGACGGTACAGTACTCGCTTACTCAGGTGCTAACGACATGATGAACCGTGCTGGTTACATCTGGGAGGCAGGCAAGGCTGATGTTAAGTCACTCAACGACATCCTCGCACAGGTTCCTGCTCTCGATGAGCTCGGCAGCAACACTCCATGCTCTATCACTGCTGATGGCAACTATGTTCAGGGCTTCGGCATCAACGGCGAGAACATCTTCTCTTATGTTGTTGACTACAAGAACATTGTTAACGGTATCAACAGTGTAAATGTTGAGAACAAGTCAGTTTCTGGTACAATCTACAACATCGCAGGTCAGCGTCTTGCTAAGATGCAGAAGGGCCTCAACATCGTAAGCGGCAAGAAGTACTTGGTAAAGTAATTCCCCCGATATCATAACTTCAGCCCCCGGTAGTCAGAGAACTATCGGGGGCTTTTTTGTGTAACCGGCGTCCCATCTCCAGCTCTCCCGAGGCAGGGAGATAGAAAGTTAGCTTATTCATTGTCGTCTTCATTTGAATTAATCCAAAATATATTTGCATTATTTATAAATAATGTGTAAATTTGTCTTTGGTTCTAAAATCCGCATAATAACAATACTAAAATCATAATGAAAAAACTATTAATCATCTCTATTGCTGCAATGTCACTGTGCAGCCTCAATTCCACTGCACAGGTGTACAAGGACAAGAGTGCCACACCTGAAGAGCGTGCAAAGAGCATTGTTGCCGCAATGACTCTCGAAGAAAAGGTGTCGCTCATGACTCATGAGTCGGCAGCAGTGCCTCGTCTGGGCATCAAACAATACAACTGGTGGAACGAGGCTCTCCACGGAGTAGCCCGTGCTGGTCTTGCTACTGTATTTCCACAACCTATCGGCATGGCGGCATCCTTCGACGAAAACCTCGTATGGAAGACTTTCGATGCAGCTTCAACAGAGGCTCGTGCAAAGTATAATGTGGCTCGCAAGAACGGTCCTCTGCTCATCTATCAGGGACTTACATTCTGGACACCGAACATCAACATTTTCCGTGACCCTCGTTGGGGACGCGGCCACGAGACTTATGGTGAGGACCCATATCTCACAGCCGTCATGGGTACCAATGTAGTTCGCGGACTTCAGGGACCTTCCGATTCTGCTCACCGCAAACTCCTGGCTTGTGCAAAGCATTTTGCCGTTCATAGCGGTCCTGAGTGGAACCGCCATATCTTCGATGCAAAGGATATTGCGCCTCGCGATCTCTACGAGACTTATCTCCCAGCCTTCCAAGCACTCGTTCAGAAGGGCGATGTGCAGCAGGTGATGTGTGCTTATAACCGTTTCGAGGGTGATCCTTGTTGTGGCAGCAACACTCTACTGCAACAGATTCTTCGCAACGAATGGGGATATAAGGGTGTTGTGGTCAGCGATTGTTGGGCAGTTTCCGACTTCTTTGAAAAAGGCCATCACTACACCGACCCTGATCCAAAGAAGGCTACCGCTCGTGCCGTCCGTACCGGTACCGACCTCGAGTGTGGAAACTCCTATCCAAATCTCATCGTTGCCGTTCGCGAGGGAATTCTTTCTGAGGAAGAACTCGATGTATCGATTATCCGACTGATGAAGGCTCGCTACGAATTGGGCGAGATGGATGATGAGGACGACTGCGAATGGAACAAGGTACCATTCTCTGTAGTCGATTCAGAAGCTCATAAGGCTATCTCACACCAGATGGCTCGCGAGTCGATGACACTCCTCAAAAACGATAACAACATCCTGCCTCTCCGCAAGGACTTGATGTTTGCACTAATCGGTCCTAATGCCAACGACTCTGTGATG
>JAUNIK010000379.1 GCA_030523505.1 Prevotellaceae bacterium
CAAAAATGAAAATATATCATTTTTGTTTGGTATTTTGCTCACTTAATCGTACCTTTGCACACATGAAGATAGTAGAAATGGACGGTTATGCGGCTAATCCGGGCGATATCAGCTGGGAGCCGTGGAAGAATATCGCACTTCCGGATGGTGGGGTGTGTGAATTCGTGATGTATGAGCGTACTGCCCCTGAAAGGGTAGTGGAAAGGGCCAAAGGGGCGGAGATGGTGATTACGAACAAGGTGGTGTTCTCCAGAGAAGTGATGGAAGCATTGCCTGAACTGCGCTATATCGGCGTGCTTGCGACGGGGTATAATGTCGTTGATACCGCCGCTGCAAGGGAGCGCGGCATAGTGGTTACGAACATTCCGGCATACAGCACCCAGTCGGTGGCACAGCTAGCAATAGCCCACCTGCTGCATATCACGAACAATGTTGCGGAGCATGACAGGGTGGTGCATGAAGGCGGCTGGACGAGGAATGCAGACTTCTCGTTCTGGGTTTCGCCCCAAAGGGAACTTGCAGGCAAGACCTTCGGAGTGGTAGGTCTTGACAATACAGGTACTGCAACGGCCCGCATTGCCGCCGCTATGGGCATGAAGGTGCTGGCCTTCAGCTCAAAGGGTGAGCAGGAAATAAAAGGTCTCGGTATTGAGGACATTCAGAAAGCCGCCACGATAGAAGAGCTGTTCAGACGGTCGGACGTGGTGAGCCTGCATTGCCCCTTGACAGAGACGACAAAGCATATCGTGAACAAGGGGACGCTGGACTTGATGAAGCCCGATGCCATTCTGCTGAATACCGGCAGGGGACCGCTGATAGACGAACAGGCCCTTGCCGATGCGCTCAACGAGGGCAGGATATATGCCGCAGGCATCGATGTGCTGACGGATGAGCCACCAAGAAACGGCAGTCCGCTGCTGACTGCCAAGAACTGTCACATCACGCCCCACATAGCATGGGCAACGCTGGCAGCCAGAGAGCGCCTGATGAAGATTGCAATAGAGAATGTCAAGGCTTTCCTGCGCGGAGAGCCGCAGAATGTGGTGCAATAAAATATGAATAATAACGTTATATTAGTATGGCAGAACTGAGTGATTGCATGATAATAGAATTGCCAAAGGAAGAAGACCCCCGAGGCAGCCTGACGTACATATACGAGCAGCAGCATGTGCCGTTCCCCATACGGCGCGTGTTCTACATATATGACGTCCCTGCGGGCAAGGACCGTGGTGCGCATGCCCATAAGGAATGCTGGCAGATGATTATCGCCGCATCGGGCGCACTTGAGGTGTATCTGAATGACGGCCTGGACGAGAAGGTTGTGACGCTGAACAGGCCATATCAGGGTCTGCTGGTTCCCCCAGGCATCTGGGCGCACGAGAGAGCATTTACGACAGGTGCCCTGTGCCTTGTGCTTGCGAGTCATGACTACGACGAGGATGACTATATAAGAGATTTTGACAGATATCGTTCGATATACGGCAGATAGAAAGGCCGAGTGGGATGCCTTCGTGAAAGATTCCAAGAATGGAACCTTTCTCTTTTTGCGTGATTACATGGAGTACCACAAAGACCGCTTCGAAGACCATTCGCTGATGTATTATAAGGACGGGCGCCTGCTGGCGCTTCTTCCTGCAAACAGAAAAGGTGACGCCCTCTGGTCGCATCAGGGGCTGACATACGGCGGCTTCGTGTTGGGCCTGAAAGCCCATGCGGCGGAAGTGGGGGAGATGTTTGACGTGACGCTGGAACACCTTCGCGCAGCCGGAATAAAGGAGTGGTATTACAAGCAGATACCTACGGTGTATCATCAGCTTCCTGCAGAAGACGACAGCTACTGGCTGTGGCGACACGGAGCTGAAACCGTAGAGTGCAACCTGATGTCGGCAACAGATCTCAATACCGATTACAATATTTCTTCAAGACGCCGCACCTATGCGAGCAAGCTGAAAAGAGAAGGATGGAAGATAGTAAGCAGTAGTGAGAGTACATTGTTGCGGAGATTTTGGACGGTTTTATCGGAGAATCTGAAGGCAAGATATGGTGCCAAGCCTGTTCATTCCCTTGAGGAAATAGAAAACCTGCAAAGGCTGTTTCCTGATAATATAGTATGTCAGGGAATAGAAAGTCCTGAAGGAACGTTAGAAGCCGGAGTGCTGATGTTCTTGTCAAACCAAGTGGCACGCACACAGTATATCTCAGCCTCTCCCGAAGGAAAGGCATCGAAGGCCTTGGATTGTTTGTTCATACACTTGTTGGAACATTACAAGAATGCCGGATATCATTTCTTTGATATGGGCACCAGTATGGACGAAGACAGCACGCATCTGAATGACGGTCTTGTTGCACAGAAGGAAGGCTTTGGCGCACGAGGTATAGCATGTAGGATATATAAGTTGACGATTTCCTAAATCATGATTATACAATTACAGGTACTGCGCTTCATATTTATAATGCTCATTGTGTGTTCACACTTGAGTATTCTGGGCTTTTCCCATTTCGAAGCAGGAGGAGATAGTGGTGTCGCTTTTTTCTTCGTATTAAGCGGATATCTTACGATGCGTCATTATGGAAAAGCATTAGAGCAAGGAAGCTTCCGTCACAAAGAATATCTGCTAAAACATATTAGGAAGATATATCCATTATTTCTCTTATCATGGTTAATGGCTGTTCTGTTGAAGCATAATGTACAAGATTTCTTATATGCTCTTCCCTCGCTTTTGTTGATACAAAGCTGGATTCCGTTGCATGATATATATTTCGGAGGAAATCCTGTAGCATGGTTTTTGTCCGTATTGCTGACAGCGTGGTTACTCTTGCCTGTATTATATAAAGTCGTAAGATGGAAATGGGGAATAGTAGTACTATTGTTGCTCTATTCTTTATTGTGTTGTTTTATTAAAGAAGATAATATAAATGTATGGCTATATGTTTTTGCTCCCGTAAGGATGGTAGATTTTATGTTGGGAATGTGGCTATATAAGTTTGTAGAGAATAAAGAAATTAATACGGTGAAGTCCTGTTCTCTATTTTTCTTGGGAATATTATGTATTGTAGCAAGTATATGGTTTTATCATGATTTGGACCCACATGTGAGAAATGCAGCAATCTTCTGGCCTTCTATATTTATGATAATTCCAACAGTATCATCTCTTCCCCCAATATTTGACAAAGTGATGAAACAAAAATTTCTCGTGATGTTGGGTAACTATACGTTAGAGATTTTTCTTTTTCATGTTATTGTC
>JAUNIK010000380.1 GCA_030523505.1 Prevotellaceae bacterium
CATATTCCACATGCAGAATCTTGAAGATGTTGTGGATACCCACCACTGCTTCCACATAAGGCTTGTTCTTATCCATGATGTAACAGCCCTTAGGGAATCGGAACAGCATATCGTCTGTTGGGTTGAGATATGGGTTGTTCTTATCGGTGAGCATACCCCACATGGTGTTGATACCGATGTACTCGCGCCATTTCAGTTTCTTGATGAGCGGGATTCGGTTGAAGATCTTTCCGTTGAAATCCCACGACAGTTCCAGCGAAGCGTATCGGTCATTGAGGAACTCCATGTTGTTTATCAGTCGGAATGTCTCGTCCTCCATGATATAACAAAGGTTTGCACGAGGCATGATGAGCAGTGGGTAAGGCACCTTGCTCCATTCGATGCCTGACTTCAGATAACAGTCGATCTTTCCCCATGAGTTCATCCAGAAGCGCTTGTATATCTCCAACTCCGAAGCGTGGTAATTGTACTGACCACCGAGAACACCCTTCGCACCCCATGTGTGACCGATGGTGAACACCGGTGCATCGAGGTTGATAGGCAATCGGCGCTGCTTGGTGTTGATGAATGTTTCGCCCGGAGCAATACGTATCTCGGCGTGGAACTCAGTAGTGGTGATGCCCAACTCAGGATTCTTCCACTCTGGGTTCTCCACAGGATCCTTCCACTGGCTTACTGGAGTGAAGTGCATCTCACCATAGCCGGTGTTATATTCGCGCTTGGCACTGAGGGTTGTCTTGAAGCCCCATTCCTCTTCGCGCTCGAATTTCAGTTCCTGCTTCTCGTAGAACATCATCTTGTCGATGTCAGCCCATTTGAATGCCGTGAACACATTATCTTTATCCGTGCGTATCCACTTGTCTGAAGGCAGGCACACATCGCGCGAAGCCGACAAGCTCAGCGTGCGGCGTGGGAACTCTCGTGGCAGGTAGTCCTTCTTGTTGAAAGAGTAGGTGAGGGTACCACTATAGTAGTTTTGCTTTGAGCCCCATCCGTAGGCATAGTAACCGGCAAGGAACCAGTGTGGATTGAGGTTTGCCGTTGTCTGTGCCGACACACGGGTACGGAATCCGTCAATGAAGTTACGCGACACGAGGGTGTTGATAGGACCGATATCTACCTTTGAGTTACCCTTGCTCGTCTCGACAAAGTTTTCCACAACAGCCTTGAAGGCAAACATGAACAGACCGAATCCCTTGATGTTCTGCAACTGATCGAGGAAATTGCCCATCTGCTTCTCCGACTTTGTCAGTTCCACCGTTCGGTACTGGCTCCAGAACTCGTCGTCGCGCATCTGTGCGTTCGACTCCTTTCGTTCTGCCGCCTTTCCCTTGAACAGCTTTGGCGCAATAGGGTCGAATGAATAGTCGGAGTTCTTTGTGGCTCGGATACAAATCATCTTCTGAATCCAACTTGCCACCTTCAGTTCCACAATCATATCATCCTGAGTGAGCACCCAGTCGCCGGTTGGTTCCTGAGTGTATTCCTGGTCAACGCGCAGGTTCTCCACGAAGTTCACATCCGAACGTTTTGGAATCGTCATCGACAGTTTCTTCACATGCAGAGTGCTGTCGGCGAGGATATACAGCTCACCACGGAAACCGAAGTCTTGCTGGTTGTTTGGAATGAACTGCAGATGATAGCACAGATCCTTGTCCACATACACTGTGTCCTCTATATAATAGCGGTAGAAGTTGATGGCATCCTTGCCGATAGGCGAGGTAAAAGGATACTGCAGTAGTCGTATTTGGTCGTCGTAGATATCCACATCGGTAAACACATCCTTCATGATGACATTGAGGATGTCGCCAGTCTCTATCAGTTGGTTGAGGCCTCCCTTGTTCTCACCAAGCACAATCGACTTCTCGCTCTTCGGATCCTTGCGGTACACATGCTGTGTCACTGTCTCATCGATGATGACTGGTAGGATGAGTTTGTCGTTGTAGTTGCACAGCTCTACCTGATCCTTCACAAACTGCTGCTTGAAGATAGCACCCGAGTCGATCTGCTCCTTTGTGAGGTCGTTCAGGGCGAGAGTAAGCTTCTGGTATTTGTTGTACTGGTAGAAGTCTTTGTTCTCCAACTTTGTCTGTTTCTTTGCTGCAATGACACGCTTCATAAGTTCCACTGCAGGGTTGTCCTTGCGCGAATACTTACCTTTCTTGTTGGTCACGATAACTTCGTTCAAGGTCTTCGAGTCCTCCTTCATCACGATCTTCATGTGGTTAGGAGTCTGTGCGTTCACCTTGAGCGTCTGTTCCTTGAAACCGATGGAACTCAGTGTGAGGCTCCATCCATTGTGTCGGGCAATGGTGAGCTTACCCTCGATATCCGAGGCAGCCGCGATATGGTGTCCACGGTAGGTTGCATTGGCGAATGGGATAGGATAGCCCATCTCGTCAACGATCTCCATGGAAATCATCTGTGCATTGACAGTCATTGCCAATGTCAGGAGTATTGTCAATATGAATGAGAATTTCTTCACGTTCTTTCCTTAATTCATTTCTTACAGGAGGTGTGCGCTCCTGTCCTGTTATTACTTTTTAGCCTGAAAACAGCCTCCGTCACATAGTGTTTCCGAAGGTGGTAATTATCGTTTACGATTTTCCGGCTGCAAAATTACAAAATAATCCATGAATAATAGAAAAAACCGATGTTCCGTTTGTGGTTTTTAATGTCTTTTTTGACCTAAGTTGATATAAATGCCTCCTTTTTAACTAGAATTAAGGACAATTAATGCTTAGTTATAAAGGTGAAAAATGGAGCCCCCCCTCCCCGCTCCCCCGTGGGGGAAGACTAAGAAGATACTCTTTCTGACAGTGCGGGGGCAGATACAATAATCCCCCGCGAGATGACTCACAGGGGATTATTGTTTCTATGGGAGGGGCTCCTTTACTCGCCTACAACGATAGTACAGCGGTTCTGGTCGTTCTCAGCGAATGGCTGAACGGTGTCGCCGTATGACTCAACCATGATGCGGTCAGCAGAAACGCCCTTGGCCTTGATAGCATCGGCTACTTTGAATGCACGCTGCTCAGCATACTTCTTGTTTACGCGAGCATTACCTGTACCCTTATCTGCATAGCCCGAAACAACGATAGTCTTGTTAGGGTACTCGTTGCACCACTCAACAATCTTCGCAACCTTTGCATCGTCGTTCACATCCGACATACGGATCTGATAGAAGAATGTCTCCTTCAATGGCTCGTCCTTCTTAACTACAGGTGCAGGCTCTGGCTTTGG
>JAUNIK010000381.1 GCA_030523505.1 Prevotellaceae bacterium
GAAGCAGAGTACCGCCAACGGTACCTGTGCCGCATAATACGATGTTCAGTTTATGCTGTTGCATTTTTTGATACGGGTTATTTTATTTTCGTGTTTGCATTGTTATTCTCACTCCGGCTCCGTCACAGTCGGCAGAAAAAGGAGGTGCGATTTTCTTGATGTCTATAGTTGCACTTTCGGTAAGGGGAAAGCGCGAAAGAACTGCCTCCCATATGCGATAGGCCACATGCTCAAGCAATTTGCTCGGTATGCTCATCTCTGCCTTCACAATGTCGGCTAGAATGGCGTAGTTCAAGGTGTCGCTAATATCATCGGAATGGCAGGCGGCCTCTATGGGATATTCTACGCTGACGTTGACAACATAGTCGTTGCCAACGTGGTGCTCAAGTTCTCCAACACCATGATAGGCATGAAGACGCAGATTCTCAAGATAAATGATACCCACCAGGAACTCGAATGATTAGTCGAGGTGGAAGACCTCTTTGATTGGTATGGTGACAGGAGAATTGTCTTTTGGATTCACCTCCATGATGTCGGCCATCATGTCCCACCACTTCTGGGTGATAGGGTCTATGCCGTTGGAAGTGTCCTGAGAATTACCTTCTCCCTCGCATTCCTGATAGCCAAACAAGATGTTAGTATCCTTGTCCCAGAAAATGGAATAGTTGCTAACACCGGCATCTTTAATCATCTTTACCAATTCCGGCCAGATGGCATTGTGTCTCTTCTGATACTCCTTCTCGCAGCCGGGCTTGAGGAACATTTTAAAGGCGAATCTCATATTATGCTTCTCCAAAAGGATTTGCTGTTCTTGGTGTGGACGGTTTTACTGCGGATTCGAGGGTAATCGGTCCGTGTTCTTTCTCGTAGCGCATCACATTCTCCTGCAAAGCCATAAGAAGACGCTTTGCATGTTCTGGAGCAAGCACTACGCGGCTCACCACCTGGGCTTTCGGGGAACCAGGAAGTGATGATGCCAAATCAATGATAAACTCTGCACGTGAATGTGAAATGATAGCAAAGTTGCTATATACGCCACGTGCCACATCTGGGGCGATGTCGATCTGTAACTGATTGTCTTTTTGATTAGCCATAGTCTTTTGTTTTTAAAATTTCCGTGCAAAGATATTAAAACCTTATTGTATAAGGAGAGGGCATCAAAAATTTTTACAGAGACATTCTTAATAAACCTTAAAATATCCGTTGCTCTGTGGATAAGTGAAAAAAAATATTTACCTTTGCAAGGTTTTTCCACATTACTATGTCTAGAATAAAGAGCCTTGTTATATTGATGCTTTTCTTCACCTTCTCAGTAAATATGGGGGGTAAGACATTCACGCTGGTTATTGATGCCGGGCATGGCGGACATGATGCTGGAGCCGTGGGAGCCTTCTCAAAAGAGAAGGATATAAACCTTAATGTGGCGCTGGCATTCGGCAGATATGTGGAACGTAACTGCCCCGATGTTAAGGTGATATATACTCGCAAGACGGATGTTTTTGTTACGCTTAATGACAGGGCAAAGATTGCGAATAGGGCAAAGGCGGACTTGTTTGTGAGCATTCATACGAATTCTCTCCCCAATGGTCGTATCTCCAGAGGTATGGAGACATATACCCTAGGAATGCACAGGGCTGCAGACAACCTTGAGGTGGCAAAGCGCGAGAACCAGGTTATTCTGCAGGAGAAAGGCTATAAGGAAACTTATCAGGGCTTTGACCCCAACTCTTCAGAGAGCTACATCATATTTGAGTTCATTGCGGACAATAATATGCAAAAGAGCGTAGAACTGGCTAAGCTGGTTCAGAAAAACACATGCTCATTGGCAGGACGTCTGGACAAGGGAGTAAAACAGGCCGGATTCCTTGTGCTTAGGGAAACATCGATGCCCAGTTGTCTGATTGAGCTCGGCTTTATCTCTACGCCGGACGAGGAGAGCTTTCTTAATAGTCAGGCCGGTATAGATAATATGGCAAGAGGCATATACAACGCTTTTGCCCAATATAAAAACGATAATAACAATGGCGGAAGTGCCCCGTTTGTGAGGGAAGAAACGAAGAAAGAAAAGAAATCCAAGGAAAAAAAGAAAGAGGAGGAGAGAGGATTAAGTTCCAACCCTCAGGAAAAGATAGAACAGCCAGTTCAGAACGTTCCGCAGCCGGTAAGTGAATCGAAAATTATATATAAGGTGCAGATACTTGCAACCGATGGCGTGCTCAGGAAAAACGACTATCGTCTGAAGGGACGTACCGATGCTGAATATTACAAGGAAAACGGGATGGTGAAATACACCCTCGGATCCTTCGATACAATGAGTGAAGCTAATAATTATCGCAAAGAACTAAACACTATCTTCCCTGGGTGTTTCGTAGTTAAATTCCAGGATGGAAAAAGAGTAAAATGAAAAAGCTATTTTCAAGAGAGGTTAAGATTGCGCTGACAGCCGTTGTGGCTATCGTGCTTTTGTTCTTCGGGTTGAATTTCCTGAAGGGTATGTCAATATTTGACAGAAATGTGGAGTATAAGATGTCATTTACTGACCTGAAAGGGTTGACAACCAATACCGCAATTTACGCCAACGGCTATAAGGTGGGTACTGTTACAGGAATCTTGTTCGACTATGAGAAACAAGGTCCGATAGAAGTGGAGTGTGACATCGATCCCCGCCTGTATATTCCTTATGGAACAAAGGCTAAGATAGAGACCGACTTGATGGGAAATATCAAGGTCAGCCTGATATTGGGCAGACAGGGCGCTCAGCGTATGAAGCCGGGCGAGGTCATAGAAGGCGTTGATGACAGGGGCATGATGGCGCAGGTGTCGGAGATGATGCCTGACATTCAGGCTATAATTCCGAAGGTTGACAGCATAATGACAAATCTCAACGCGATACTTGCAAATCCAGCGGTGCACAATATGATGAGCAATCTGGATGGTATGACCATGAACCTTAAGGAGACGACATACGAGATAAACGGCCTTATGAAAGAACTTCATTATGCTGTACCAGGCATGATGAAGCATGCCAACAATACTCTTGCCAACACGGAAAAGCTGACGAATGAATTGAATAGAATTGATGTTGACGGGATGATGGCAAAGATTGACCATACTCTCAGTAATGTTGAGGGTATGTCTAATGCATTGAACTCGAAGGAAGGCACTTTGGGCTTGCTGATGTATGATAAGTCAGCTTACAACCATCTTAGTTCTACATT
>JAUNIK010000382.1 GCA_030523505.1 Prevotellaceae bacterium
TCCTATTCAGTGTTTATATGTTTGTGAATCTCTCGAAGTATTCTTTCAGTTTTTCAATCACTCTCAGCTTCGTCTCCTGACGCTTCTTGCCTGCTCCAAACAGAGGCATGGGCGGCAGTATTTCGGTGATGGCAGTGCCGTTCTCCTCCACATATCCGTCCTTGAAGCAGCGGTCGATAAAGTCCTTGGTCTTGTCAGCCTTCAACTTTTCCTCGCTGATTATTTCGTTCATCTGCCTGTCCTTTTCCTCGGCAAGATACTTGTCCCATTCATCATGCACCTCTCCGGCTTCGGGAGTCATGCGGTTGATGAATTTCTCGATGAGTTCCTTCTTGTTTCTGAGGTCAGGACTCGACGTGATGCTCTTGCTGATTTTCAGCAGCACTTCCCTGTCTCGGCATTGCGAAGCCTTGTATTGCTCCACTAATTCGAGGATATATGTGATGTCAATCTGCACTTGCTTCACAAGCTCAATCTCAAACTCTATATCGTCCTCGATGTCGGCTCTCTCGCCATGCTGCTGACTGCGCTTGAATTCGTCGTAGAGGTCGTTATACCACGACAGATAATCCTGACGCTCTCCCTCTTGGATGATTCTCACCTCATTGCGCTTGTCGAGGTCGTCGGGGCAGAAGTCATCGAATGCAATCAGCAGGTTATGAGCCTTCAGATAGCTGCCGAAGAGACGGATGAATTCTTTCTTCTGCTCATCATCGGTGATATTCTTTATCTCGCCTACAGGGAATTTGTCGAGCAATGCCTTCACAATCTCCTTATATCCCATCATGTGCTTGCCCTTGTCGTCGTCATAACCCTCGTAATAGTCGCTGAACGAGCGCATGAACACCAGTCCCGCCGCATCCCTGTTGCCAAACAATGCGAAGCACTCCTTGGTAGCCTCGTCGAGATTGCGGAAGCAGACGATGTTGCCGCAGTCCTTTATTGAATTGAGAATGCGGTTGGTGCGCGAATAAGCCTGCAGTAATCCGTGCATCTTCAAGTTCTTATCCACCCAAAGAGTGTTCAGAGTCTTGGCGTCGAATCCCGTGAGGAACATTCCCACCACGATAAGCAGGTCGAGGTCGTTGTTCTTCATCCTCAGTGATATGTCCTTGTAGTAGTTCTGGAACTTGTCGCTGCTGATGTCGTATTTCGTGCCGAACATTTCGTTATAGTCGGGAATTGCCACCTTTTGCAGAAACTCCTTGCTCGTTGCGTCAAGACCGTCGATTGCGGCAGGATCTTCGTCCGACATTCCTGTCGCTTCATTCGATGCCTCGTTCGCCTCGTAGGTGAAAATGGTGGCTATCTTCAACTTCCTTCTCCCAGGCTCAGCCATCTTCTTTTTCAGTGCAAGATAATATTCCCTCGCCATAGGCACGCCATCCACGGCAAAGATAGAGTTGAATCCGCTTGTTGCCATTTTATCCTTCTTCTCCACGGCATCCTTTCCATCCTTTATCACCTCTGCCACATTCAAGAGTTTCGTCATCTTATACGCCTCTTTATGCTTCGTCTTCTGGTCGAAGTGGTTGAGGATATAGTCGGTAATAAGGTTTATTCTCTTTGGCGATGACAAGGCCTTCTTCTCCTTGATACCACCCACTTGCTCGTCTTCCACGCCTTCCTTCTCCTTCATCGTCTTGATGTAGTCAACATGGAATTTCAGCACGTTCTTGTCTCTGATGGCATCCACTATGGTATATGTGTGCAGCGGTCGGGTATGCTGACCTCGCGAGTCGAGTTCGCCGCCAAACACCTGAGCCGTTGTCTGACAATCGCCCTTGCTGTATTTGTTGGCGTTCTCAGCGAAGATTGGCGTTCCTGTGAATCCGAACATCATGTATTTCTTGAACGACTTCATGATGAGTTTGTGCATGTCGCCAAATTGCGAGCGGTGGCACTCGTCGAATATCAGCACCACGTTTTCATTCAGCAGTTTCTTCACTCCGTCATCGTCACCCTTTTTCTTCAGCACTATCGACAGTTTCTGTATCGTCGTAATGATAATCCTCGCCGTTTTGTCCTTCAACTGTCTTTCGAGAATCCTGCTGTTTGAGTTGCTGTTGGCGCAGTCTTTCTCGAAGTTGTCATACTCCTTCATTGCCTGATAGTCGAGGTCCTGGCGGTCAACCACAAACAACACCTTCCCTACGTTGTCCATCCTTGCCGCCAACTGAGCCGTCTTGAACGATGTCAGCGTCTTGCCGCTTCCTGTCGTGTGCCATATATATCCTCCGCCCTTTGCCGTTCCCTGCCATCTGTTCTTTATTGCCGTGTCTATCCTCAGCAATATTCTTTCGGTGGCAGCTATCTGATAGGGGCGCATTGCCATCAGCAATCTGTCAACAGTGAACACGCAATATTTCGTCAATACGTTCAGCAACGTCTGTTTTCTCAGGAATGTATAGGCGAAGTCTTCAAGGTCGGAGATGATGTTGTTTTCGGCGTCACTCCAGTATGAAGTGAATTCAAACGAGTTCGACTCAATCTTCCTTCCTGCGCTCTTTGCCTTGTCTGTTTCCTTCTCCCTTGCGGTTCGGGTGGTGTTGCTGTAATATTTCGTCTGTGTACCGTTGGAGATTACGAATATCTGGACATATTCAAACAATGCCTTTCCTGCCCAGAACGACTCCCTCTGATAGCGGTCAATCTGGTTGAAAGCCTCACGCAGTGTTCCGCCTCTTCGCTTCAGCTCTATATGCACCATCGGCAATCCGTTTACGAGTATCGTCACGTCATACCTGTTCTTTGCCGTACCTCCCGAAGGCACATATTGGTGAATCACCTGCATGTGATTGTTGCCGAGATTACGCTTGTCGATGAGTTTGATGTTCTTCGGCTCACCGTTGTCACGCTTTAGGCTCACGATGGTGTCAGCCGTCTGTATGAGTGCGGTCTTCGCCTCAATGCCCATAGCGTCGTTGGCAATCTCGGTGTCAAGCAGTCGTTTCCATTCAGCATCGCTAAACTCATATTTGTTCAGCCTTTCGAGTTGCGCTCTCAGGTTAGCCAACAGAGATGGTTCGTCCGTAATCCTCGGATTCTCATAGCCTTGACTCACGAGCTGCTTTATCAGCTTCGTCTCTAAGGCAGCTTCACTCTGATACGCCTCAGCCTCCCGTGGTTGCACGTCGTAGTGCGCCATCACGGTCATTTCCGCTTGCTCCGCTATTATGTTATATTTATCTACC
>JAUNIK010000383.1 GCA_030523505.1 Prevotellaceae bacterium
ACTTAGCAGACGAGACAAGTATTCCGGCTTATCAACGTCAAATACATAATTTGAGATCATTCTTGCGCCACAACGATCTGAGCAACAGGTCAACGTTCCTACCATAGCAGCCTCATTCACAACAGCGCCCCAACCATCATGTATTGAGGGAAGTACAAGCAAATCATGATTAGCCATGATATCATGAATCCGATCATTGGGTTGTGTACCTTCAAATATCGCATTAATCCCATTCTTCTTGGCCTGCAGTTCGAGGTCTGTCCTGAGCTCTCCGTCTCCAATGACAGACAAAGAATAATCGAACTGCACATCTTTTAATGCATCCAACAGAACCTGAACATTCTTTCGAGGCTCCAGAGATCCGACAAACAATATTTTCAACCTTGAACCTTCCTCTTCAGTCAATCTAAAATTGTTGTCAGGCGCAATAGATCGTGTACAATACATGAAAGGAACAACAGTCCAACGGGAAGACCACTGCTGATAGTATTTCACGCAGTCCTCACCGATAGCAAAGACATACTGCACATGCTTTATATATCGATAGTCAGTTAGCAAGAAACGGACTCGATGCAACCACAAGAGCCACCTTTTTCCTTTGGCGAAAGGAGCCTCCGTAATGATTCCTCTTTGAATGTTCTTAAACGACAAACTCAGGACAAACCAGTGCTTAACCTCCGGGAAGGCAGATATTCCGGAAAATAAAGCAACAATACGCCTGGTCTCTCTTTTGTCACTACTATTCGAACCGCCTAATAAAGCACGGACCTCTTCATCTGAAGGAGTCAGTAAGATCCGGAGCTTACCGACAGATTTGGTCCACGATTCTGGCCAGCCAAGATTCGCCCGATGCCCATAAGTAATTCTTGGCACGATGACACAGACTTCTTTTACCTCATCATAATGACACAATGCCTCAATGTAAGGCATCTGGTGAGGACTAATACAGTTTTGAAAAAAGAGAAGTCGCATATATCAGGAATGGGTACGGAACCTACGACGGGCATCCTCGGGTTTGTCCGTCTTCACAAACTTACTATAGAGCTTGAGATACAGGGGAACACTCTGATTGATCAGCCTGTACTTATAGCGTTCCTTCTTTCCCATATAGCCATTGATTGAAAGCGGATAATAAGGCAAAGACTTATAATCACCCGGGAACTCGAATAATCCGCATCTGCACAAGTTTGACAAAGCCTGAGAGAACAAGAAAGAAACGCGGTTGACGAAAACATAGCGGATGGCCGACTCAATCTGAGTATGTTCCATAGCGAAATCCCACAATCTCTGGCAGACGACGAGCAAGTCATCTGTCTTCTTTGGCAGGTTGCTCTTCATGATCGAGCCCTCACGTTGATAATAATTGTAGACCGACACATCCTCGAAAGCGATACGTTTAGCCAGGAAATAAGCCCTAGGAGTGAACTCTTGATCCTCATGCAAAATACCCTCGAAGAAACGAAGATTATATCGCTCGATGAAACCTCTTCTATAAATAGCAGCCCATGCAGCAGGAGGCATTCCCACCTTCAGCATAAACTCCTCTCCTTTCACAGTCTTGCCCTTTGTGGCATCATGGATGGTATACTTTTCAGACCTTCCATCACCATATACCAAATTCAATCCGAAACAGAGCACGTCCAGGCGCTCTTTCTCTGCACGTTCCAGCAACCGAGGAGCAAAGCAGGCCTCCAGCGTATCATCGCTGTCCACCCACCATACATAATTACCTTTTGCCACCTTGAAACCAGCATTGCGTGCAGCGCTCAATCCCTGATTCTTTTGGTTCACAATTACAATAGGAGCCGTTTTCACTCCCGATTTCGACTCTTTGAGCATAAACTCCTCAAGCACCTGCATAGAGTCGTCGGTCGAACCATCATTGACAGCCACGATCTCATAATCCTCTGGCGCCAAGCCTTGGTTCCTCACCGAAGCGATGCAACGTCCCAACCACTTGGAAACGTTGTATATTGGAATGATAATACTTAGTCTCATATTCTTTATTTTATAATTGTCACATATAGGTTCTTCAGCAAACGCTTCAGCTCATGTTGAAGCCAAGCTTTCTTAATCTCCCCATTTCTCAAAGACTCTCGCAGCAGGCTCCAGATCACAGAGAGCAGATCCATAGCCTGCGTCATAGCAGAACCAGGCCTCAGTGTATAATAATAACACGGAGCAGGAATCGCTGCGACGCAATCACGGCCGACAGACATCAGATACCTGATAATAAACTCCTGATCCTCCGCATATCGACGTCCTAAAGTGAAGAATAATCCAAAGTCATTGATCAACGATCTTTTGAACCAGCATCGCCATAGGTTGTAAGGCACATCCTCTGTAGATGCGCCACAAGTCTGCACCTGCTGATTCTCATCCCAGACGAAACCCGTTAGTACGAAATCTGAACTTTGGGAAATACGACAAAACTTTTCGTCCACAGGCAGCACATAGTCATCGGCATCCACAAACCATAGCCATTCACCATGCGCCACACAGATACCAAGGTTTCTGGCCGCACTGACACCTCTGTTCTGCTGATGAATCACACGTATCAGATCCAAGTGTTCCGTTGCCAGTTGGTCGCAAATGCCATCACTGCCGTCGGAGGATCCATCATCAATAATAATTATCTCGTGGACATTCGGGAAAGCAATGACACTCTCCACACATCTCCGTATATACGAGGCAGCATTATATACTGGGATAATAACCGAGATATCCATCTCTCTTCTATTCAAATTGAGTAGTTTTCAGTCAGCCAGGCTTTGATTCGATTGGCATCGCCACCGAAATGACGTTTCACCTCATACACCTTTGCATCGACAAGGAAACGATACCAGAACCCTTGAAGGAAATTCCAGAACAAACCAGCCTTCCCATCCAAAAAGCCTCGCTTGAAGAAGTAGCGATACACGAAGTTCAGAAATGGGCGCACGAACAATGGAGCCTTGACATATCGCAGTTTCAACCAACGCTTACGCTGTGGTCCCGTACCAAACAGTTTCGGCTCAATCTCATTGGCCTCATCATCCATTCCATATTCCATCATCAGCATATCTACCATCTCACGAGTGGCATAGCCATTGTGCTTCTGTGTCCACCATCCCATATCCTTCAAGTTGGCATCCACTTGGTCTCCCAGCTCAATCATGATAGT
>JAUNIK010000384.1 GCA_030523505.1 Prevotellaceae bacterium
CTACAGGTTATCAATGATATTCGGTTAAACACAGGGTTTTACTAGTGAGCCAATAAATCGCCAAAAATTTGGTACTTTTGATATTTGTTAGTACCTTTGCTCTGTCAAAAAGACAATCAACCAATTTAGAATAATAAGGATAACATTTGAATCATGAAAATATTAAAACCCAAAGGATATGTGCCTGCGCTGGATATGCAACAGACTGAGCAGGGTATCAAACTGATTAAGGAATTCTTCCAGCAGAACCTCTCTACCGAGTTGCGACTCCGTCGCGCTACGGCTCCTCTGTTCGTACTCAAAGGTCTTGGTATCAACGACGACCTGAACGGCGTGGAGCGCGCAGTGACATTCCCTATCAAGGAACTGGGCGACGCTAAGGCCGAGGTGGTGCACTCACTGGCAAAATGGAAGCGACTGACGCTGGCGGAGTATCAGGTGAAGCCGGGATATGGCATCTACACCGATATGAACGCTATCCGTGCTGACGAGGAACTGGACAACCTCCACTCGCTGTATGTAGATCAGTGGGACTGGGAGGCTGTGATAACAAAGGAGCAGCGCACGGTGGCTTATCTGAAGAATGTGGTGGAGCGTATCTATGCTGCCATCCGTCGCACAGAATACTTAGCATGCGAGGCTTACCCACAGCTCACTCCGTTCCTGCCTGAACAGATTCATTTCATCCATAGCGAGGAACTGCTGCAGATGTATCCAGACCTGACCGCCAAGGAGCGCGAGGACGAGATATGCAAGAAGTATGGTGCTGTGTTCATCATTGGTATCGGTGCCAAACTGTCGAACGGCGAGAAGCACGACGGTCGTGCCCCTGACTACGACGACTGGTCAACAGTGGGCGAGAACGGACTGGAAGGTCTCAACGGTGATATCCTCATCTGGTATCCTGTATTGGAGCGTTCGTTCGAGTTGAGTTCCATGGGTATCCGTGTTGACAAGGAGAGTCTGCTGCGCCAGCTTGCCCTCGAGGGTGAGGAAGAGCGTAAGGAGCTGTACTTCCACAAGAAGCTCCTTGCCGACGAACTGCCACTGTCGGTAGGAGGCGGTATCGGTCAGAGCCGTCTGTGTATGGTGATGCTCCACAAAGGACACATCGGTGAGATTCAGGCATCAATATGGCCTGAGCAGATGCGCCAGGAGTGCCAGGAGGCAGGGATGCATTTGATATAAAGACCCTCCTCAGCGGCCCCTTTCCCCCGCTTCGCTTCCCCTTTCCCCTCCGATGTTTCTGCGGGGCAAGGGGAGTGAAATGCCTCGTAGAGCAATAAATATTAATGGCAGATTCGCTCGGCTTTCTCTCTCCATTTCATTATGAGAGCGCCACCCTTCGGGATGTCGAGCGGCCGCTTTCTTGCTCCTTTGCATTACGCAAGCGGCCCGTTGGTTCGATTACATAGCGACAGCGGAGAAAGAATGTTCAAAAAAATAATATTTACGAGGTTTTCGTGTACATAGGGCATTTGTGTAATTGAATATAATTTAATCTTTTTTTAATTTCAGGGCCTCGCTTTTTTCGCTTAAATAGTTACAATTAGGCCCACTACCTGTTAACAACCAATGTGGAAAGAGTTCCACGCGCCTCCCCTTCCCTCCCTCGAGGGGAGGGTGTTTTTTACTCTTATCCCACAACTAATTGCACGAAATTATTTTTTAGACAGAATGACATAATGACATTTTTTTTATGATAATATGAATAATATCAGAATTTCATATTGTTAAAGTTAAATATTTTATTGTCATTATGTCATTCTGTCTAATAAATAAATTCGGGGTCCGCTCGGCTCTGCCGCTTTCCAAAGAAAGAAATCCTATATTATTACCTTTTTTATTGCGCACCGAGGCTATTCACTCCCCTTGCCCCGCAGAAACATCGGAGGGGAAAGGGGAAGCGAAGCGGGGGAAAGGGGCTTTTACCTCACCACAAACCTATGCGACACTTCTTCGGAAGCGCCGGCGTAGAAATCGATGGTGACACCTTTCTTGCTGACATTCATCCTGTACGAGCCGGCGGCTGGGGAGTGCGACCATGCCTTCAATCCCGGACGGTACTCATCAAACAAGGCTGTCTCGTCCTTCGGCTTCGATCCGTCATCTTTCATCTTCGCCTTCATCAACGATCCGTAGTTCTCCGGACCTTCGGCATCGATGACATAATGACCTGTCGCCTCGTCCTTCCACACGCTGTTGAGCGTCATCTGAGTGATTCGTCCTCCATCGCCATACCAGTCGTAGAACTCGGTGGTGTGGGTGTGACCGCAGAGACAGATGACATTCCTCTCGGCAAAACGCTTACGGAAATGACGACGGGCAGCGGTGTGCGCCTCGCTGTCACCTCCATGGAATATCCAACGGCAACCAGGATCGTCCATAGGGAACAGTGCTCCGTGGACAACAACAAAGGTGTAGCGGGCTCCTTCGGTGGCATCGAGCAGACGGTCGATCTCTGCATCGTCAGGGTGTTCGAAGTCGATGAAGATGAAAGCATCAGGACCGATATTGAAACTGAACGTCGTCTTCTGGATATCCATTCCCAGTTCCTGACTCATGCGCTTCGGCATATAGTCGTGATACACAGCCTCGGCATCGACACCACGGAAGTCGTGGTTGCCCTCGACAGTGACGAACGGCAGTCCGTGGAACTCCCCCTTGAAATAGTTCATCACATCGTCGAGCATCTTACGGTGCACCTCACCATTACCGCAGTCGCCCTGCACAAGGTCGCCCATCTGGAACACCATGCGTGTGTCCTTGGTGACGAGTCGTGTGGCACGCTTCACCATTCGCGGACAGCGTTCACGCCACATCTCACCATTACGGGCGAACTCTGCACGCTGCACGCGGTTGAGCCACTCCACCGGTTCGTTGTAGTTAGAATGATAAACGGAAGCAGGTTCGGTATCGAAATGGGTGTCACCAAGAATAACTATTGAGTACTCCCCATTTTTTGTCTTCGCCATCAGTGACGATGGCGATAATGATAGCGCCACCAATCCCATACCAAAGGTTGATAAAAATTCACGTCGGTCCATTGTTATTAGGTTTTATTGTGCAAAAATAAGAATTTATTCCCAACAAACAAAAAAGTTGGGGAAAATAGACAAAATATTATAATTATTTTGTAATTTTGCAGACGAGTTATCAA
>JAUNIK010000385.1 GCA_030523505.1 Prevotellaceae bacterium
CACATGTTTACTCAATAATTCAAACACGGGGATTTACTGGTGACCCGTTTTTTGCCATTTTTTTTACACCATTTTAATTGTTAAACGGTGTAGACTTATTCTGTATTAAGTCATATGTAACTTTGCAACCGCCTCCAATCAAAACACCATAGGTTTATGGATGGCAACTGTGACAGAATAGTAAATAACATTATTAATAAATTAAAAAAGTAAACATTATGAAGAAGTATCTTTTGAGTATCGCTGTTCTTTTGATGGCAACAATCGCATTCACAGCATGTAGTAACGATGACGAACCAGACGGCGACAACGGTTTGGCTAAGACTGCATTCACTGCCCATGTATCCGACGACGGAAGTGAGCTGGATGTTACCGTTAGTTTTGTTGACGGCAAGACCGGCATACAGTATGTGAATGGCGTCTTTGAAGGTGATGATGACATGAAGGTGCCTACTGAAATGTGGATAAACTTTACTTATACAATGAACGGTTCAAAGGTTGTTGCTAATCCTGTAAAGTCAACTATCAAGTTTGCTGGCATGATCGAGGTGGAGACATTCGATGACGAGGATCCAACTGAGTTCATCTACGACAAGGCTAACAAGACTCTGACTGTTGTCGATGAGGATACGCCTACTGTTCTCAAGCAGACAAAATACAAGGAGATCGTTGTACCTACAAAGTAATCAAACAATAATCACGAATAAGAATACCGCCCGGGAGTTTTTTTCACTCTCGGGCGTTTTTTATCTTTTTCTTATTGCTTTTGATGATATTACGAACAAATGTTGCCACGATTCTTGCACATAATATTAATAAGTGGTAACTTTGCGCCAAACAAATCACATATAATTATGGTGTCATGTAAACGATTGATTTTCTCACTTGCAGTTGTCCTTGCAATAATCGGCGGACTCTCTGCTCAGGCTCAGACTGAAGAACAACTGCTCAACGGTATCAGGAAAGAGCATCCACGAATGTTCTTCAACAGCGAGACATGGCCGAAGGTGAAGGCTAACGCTCTCGGATCAATGAAGCATGAGTTGCAGAACCTGCTCGACTCGGTGAACAGGATTACTGACGACCCGCACTGCACTGGTATCGGACCAGAGTGCATAAAATGGGGACCACAACCTGACGGTACGGTGATTCCGAAGGACGATGCTGTTGTGACCTTCCCGAAGGAGTTTGGTACGGAGTCGGCTCTGGCTGCTCTGGCGTGGCGCTTCACTGGTGAGGAGAGATATCTCACAAAGGCAAAGAAACTGCTGAAAGAGTCGGTGCGAGGATATACCGAGGCTACGGATATGGGACTGCCAATCAGTTGGTTTGCCATGCCGAGAATCAACGCCCTCTGTGCCTACGACTGGATTTTCGAAGCACTGACTGATGAGGAGCGACGCGAGATTATCGTACCGCTGGTGCATCACTGTACTCTCGTGCAGCCTGAGGCAGGGCTTGATATCCCTCGTCAACCGGCGAGTGATGTGTACGACGGTTTCTACAACATGACTCCCCTACTCTGGTATTCGGGTGTGGCAGCCTACGGCGACGGCTATTGCGATGATGAGGCACGACTGCAACTGATTGAGGGCTATGAGCGCCACAAGGAGGTGATGGACTATCGTGAGGCTTCGGCTGGCGATGACGGTGGACTGAACTCGTGTGCTATCAACTACACTTTCGGTCGCTACCCTTGGGCACACTTCAATTTCATGTACACCTACCTTTCTGCCTACGGCGAGAACATTGCATCCCACTACCCTAACATCGGACTGATGCCGAACTTCCTGTGGTGGAACTGGGTGCGCGACGATTCCAATCGCCATCAGATGCGCTATCTCGGTGTGGGCGACAACTACCACGGACAGAACTCCCTTGATGTGCACCTGTTCTACGCTCATCTGCGCAATTACATTCATTTCTATAAGGAGATGCAACCTGAGGCATGTGCTCTGGCGGAGACTCTGTGCGAGATGCTTCCTGAGAAGGTGTTCGACTTTGAATTCCCTATCTATCCATACATAGTGGGCACTGATGATAAGGTTGAACCAATACCGTTGGAAGCATTGGAAAACAGCAAGTTGCACGCACGATATTTCGAGGAATTGGGACTGGTATCGATGCGCTCTGGATGGACCGACGATGCTACAAACTGTATCTTCCTCGGTGGTGGCAGGGCTATGCATCGCCATTACGATTCCAACAGTTTCGTGATTCACAAATACGACCATCTGGCCCTTGATGCAGGATGCCGTGCTGATGGTACGGATATGAATGTGACCTATTACTACTGCCAGACGGTGGCTCACAATGCAGTGCTCATACACAAGCCGGGAGAGAAGCGCCCGGGCCATTTCGGTCCTACATTCACCAACGACCCTGCGGCAGAAGAGAACTACGGTGGTCAGATTGAAGAGGCTGCTGCAACGATGCTCGCCTTCGAGACCAACGATGACTACTCATATATGGCGTGCGATGCTGCCGAGAGTTACGGTGATAAATGCAAGGAAGGCGTAAGGCAGTTTGTGTATCTCAATCCTGACTGCTTCGTGGTTTATGACCGCGTCACTTCTTCCGACCCTTCTTACCGCAAGCAGTGGTTGCTCCACACTGAGAACGAACCGCTATATAATGGCAATACGCTGAAGGCCGACTGCGGAAAGGGCAGAATGTTCTGCGAGACTCTGTTGCCAGAGAAGCCGGTGATTGAGAAGATTGGTGGTGAGGGTAAGGAATACTGGGTGAGAGACCGTAACTATCCGTTCGACCCTGCTTTCCTCGCCAACGAACAGCGAACGGCTGAGGAGACAGGACGAGGCACATATTTCGGTAAGTGGCGTGTGGAGATTTCGCAGCCTCAGGAGAGCGCTGATGTTCGTTTCCTGAATGTGATCAGCGTTGGCGACACCTCGATGGCAAAGCCATTCAAGGCAAAGCGCTTGAAGAACAAGAATCAGGACGGTGTGCAGCTTACCATTGATGGAAAGAAGGTTACTGTGTGGTTCAACCGTTATGGCAAGGTTGGTGGCGAGATAACCATCGACGGCAGAACAAGGCCATTGACAGAGGAAGTGCAGGAGCAGAAAGGAATATAGACCCTCTCCGCCCCATAAAGGGGCACCTCCCCCATCGCTCGGCTTTGCCGCTT
>JAUNIK010000386.1:0-2022 GCA_030523505.1 Prevotellaceae bacterium
TCTATCATCCTCTAAAATCCTCTAAAAATAAAACATAACAATGAAAAAAACTAACTTTCGCTGGGTAATTTGCGGAATGCTGTTCCTTGCGACGACCGTGAACTACATGGACCGTCAGGTCCTGTCACTCACATGGAAAGACTTTATTGCACCGGAGTTCCACTGGACTGACGCCGACTATGGCACCATCGCCGGTCTGTTCGGACTGGTATATGGCATCGCCAACTTCTTCGCCGGTCGTATCATCGACTTCCTCGGCACAAAGAAAGGCTATATGCTCGCCATCTTCGTGTGGTCGTTGGGAGCCTGCCTCCACGCCCTCTGTGGATGGGCAACAATGCAATGGGTCGGTCTGGGCTCAACAGCAGAGATGATGCAAGCCACAGGCGATACACTGGTACTCGTCACAACCGTCAGCGTATGGTTCTTCATTGCAGCACGCATAGTGCTCGCAGTGGGAGAATCCGGTAACTTCCCTTCGGCAGTGAAGGTGACAGCCGAATATTTCCCAAAGAAAGACCGTGCCTTCGCCACATCAATCTTCAACTCCGGCAGCACCATCGGAGCCCTCGTCGCACCGCTCACAATCCCTGTCATCGCCCGTGTGTTCAAGGATATGGGCGTAGGCAACGGATGGGAAGCAGCATTCATCATCATCGGTGGACTCGGATTCCTCTGGATGGGAGCATGGATGTTCATATATAAAGATGTGCGCAACAACAAACTGGTGAATGCCTCCGAACTCGCATATATCACCCAGGACGATGACGACGCACCCGTTGCCGACACAGCCAGCGGTGGTCGCTCACTGTCGTATCTCGAGTGCTTCCGTCTGAAGCAGACATGGGCAATCGTCCTCGGCAAGTTCATCACCGACGGCGTGTGGTGGTTCTTCCTCTTCTGGACACCGGCATATATCAGCGACATCTTCGGCTATGCCAGTGATTCGCCACAGGGCATGATGCTCATCTTCACCCTCTACGCCATAACAATCCTCTCTATCTATGGCGGAAAACTGCCGGGCATCATCATGGACAAGACCGGCGGCAGTGCCTATGAGTGTCGAATGAAAGCCATGTTCATCTTCGCCCTCTTCCCACTGTTGGGCATCTTCGCCCAGCCGTTAGGCGCCTTCTCGCCATGGATAGTCGTCATCATCATCGGCATCATGGGAGCAGCCCATCAGTCGTGGTCAGCCAACCTCTTCACCGTTGGCAGCGACCTCTTCAACCGCAATTCCGTAGCCACCATCACCGGCATCAACGGCCTTGCAGGCGGTATGAGTTGTCTTCTCATCAACTGGCTCTCCGGCATGCTCATCACCTACGCCGACACCACCCAGATGCTGTTCCTCGGCTATCAAGGCAAGACAGCCGCCTACATGATCATCTTCTGTTTCTGTTCCGTAGCCTACCTCATCGGCTGGACCGTGATGAAGACCCTCGTGCCGAAGTAAGAAGCCTCACCCCCTAGCCTAAAAGGCTCTTCCCCCTCTCCCACAAGGAGAGGGGAGTAAAATGCCTCTCAGGGTAAAGGCTCGACGCGTTCCTATTTTATTTTTCGGCCTATTAGCCGATTTTGCCCATTGGGGCTCTATTTTCCAGTACAGCCAAGTAACGATAGTTACTGTTAGGCAGATTGAGGTTGGCAGATAAGAGTTTACTCATTAGATGCCACGCACAAGATGAATAACAAAAAAGCGAATGCTTTGGCTGTACATTTTTCATTAAATAATAAATTTCCATTCTGTTCATTCTTGAAATTCTTGTTAAATAATTAAACAAAATAAAGCAATGAAAAAGATTTTTTCTCTTATGATGCTCTGCCTCTGTGGCTTGGCATTCGTTTCGTGTGAAAGTAGTGATGATCCATTTGATGGAGGCAACAAGTTCAAGGCATGTGCGTTTGTGGCAACCCCTACATTCAGCCAGGATCTCCTCAACCTGTTTGATTTCACTATGACCTACACCGCTATGGACGGCAGTGTGAAGACAGTAAAGCCAAACGCAAAAGGCGAGCTCT
>JAUNIK010000386.1:2032-3149 GCA_030523505.1 Prevotellaceae bacterium
TGTATCAGAATCTGCCAGCAACAGTGAAGTTCGAGGTAAAGGCAGTGAAGAAGGCCAACTTTGATGAGTATTTGAAGTCGAAGGACGTATTTGATTTCAGTGTGGTTGTTCCGGGTTATGTAGCCAGCTATCTGTCATCATCCGGCGAATTAGTTCTTCTTCATGCAGATGTGAATGTGTTCGAAATGAAAGGCATCAAGTCAGAAGTTGCAGCCGACTACCTTTCGAAAAGAGACAATGTCTTCAACTACACCTTCGAGGGCACCTACACCAAGAACTCGAACGGAACCTGTTCTTTCTCTGTGAAATAACTCCAGCAGATACATTACCTAAAAATCAATGAGGGTGTGCCATTCCGGCGCACCCTCTTTGATATTAAAATGATTTATAGAATCCACTATTAAAAGAGCGGTTTGTGTTTTTTTCGAGCCCTGTGGTCTCGGCACCAATCTCCTTTCCCCACACCCCTTGGAGATTTGGTGCAGCCTCAAAGAGAGGCTTAACCTAGTAGATCCCCCCCCCAGAAACAAGCCTTGTATAAAAAATATGTCGATTTCACACACATTATTAATTATTTTATATTATCTTTGCCGAAGAAAGGTAAAACAATAAAATTAAACGAATATGAAAAGGTCTCTACTTTCTTTATTCCTTGCCCTCATGGCTATCGCAAACTCCTGGGCGCATGATGCCTATGTTGGTGGGATTTACTACAATCTTGATGCCTCTGCAAAAACTGTCGAAGTGACATATGGCTACGGCAATTATACGGGCTCTGTTGTGATACCATCATCTATCACTTACGGTGGTGTAACCTACAGCGTGACGAGTATTGGATATTATGCTTTCGCTGGTTGCAAGGACCTCACATCAGTTACAATCCCTAACAGCGTGACGAGTATTGGAGAGAGGGCTTTCAATGGTTGCTCCGGACTCACATCAGTCACAATCCCAAACAGCGTGACGAGTATTGGAGATGAGGGGTTCGCTTATTGCAAGGGCCTCACATCAATTACAATCCCAAACAGCGTGTCGAGTATTGGAAAGAGCGCTTTCTCTTGGTGTATTTATGAAGCCTAAAACAACCAAGAATAACGAAAAACACTCATGGATAAAA
>JAUNIK010000387.1 GCA_030523505.1 Prevotellaceae bacterium
CTTCAATATTTATGTTTGATTTCTCAGCAATAACAAACTGGTTTGACATGCTGTTGAACATAACCCTCGGGTTACCATCATGGCTGTCAATCACCATTGAATGCGTCATAGTAGGCGTGGCAATCATTGCCGCATACGCTATCCTCGCTATGATCATGATTTACATGGAGCGTAAGGTTTGTGCTTTCTTCCAGTGCCGTCTGGGCCCTATGCGAGTAGGTCCTCAGGGTACTATCCAGATTGTCTGCGACGTGCTTAAGATGCTCATCAAGGAGATCTTCTGGGTTGACAAAGCCGACAAGATGCTCTATCTTCTTGCACCTGTGTTTGTGATCGTTGGTTCAATCGGTGCATTCTGCTTCCTTCCATGGAACAAGGGTGCTGTGATCCTCGACTTCAATGTAGGTATCTTCCTCTACACAGCAGTTTCTGCACTCGGCATCGTAGGTATCTTCCTCGCTGGTTGGGCTTCGAACAACAAGTATGCGTTGGTATCAGCTATGCGTGGTGCAGTGCAGATGATTTCTTACGAGATGTCACTCGGCCTCTGTCTCATCACAGCATGTATCCTCACAGGTACAATGCAGGTGAGCGGTATCTGCGAGGCACAGAGCGGTCCTTTCGGATGGTTGATTTTCCAGGGACATATCCCAGCAATCATCGCCTTCGTAATCTTCCTCATCGCTGGTAACGCCGAGGCAAACCGTGGTCCTTTCGACCTCGCTGAGGCTGAGTCAGAGTTGACAGCAGGTTACCACACAGAGTATTCTGGTATGGCGTTCGGTTTCTACTACCTCGGTGAGTTCTTGAACCTCTTCATCGTTGCAGGTATGACATCGCTCATCTTCCTCGGTGGCTATGCACCAGTACAGATCGGCGTTGAGGCATTCGACGAGGTGATGAGCTACATCCCAGGTATCGTATGGTTCCTCGGCAAGGCATTCGCAATGGTATGGTTGCTCATGTGGATCAAGTGGACCTTCCCACGTGTTCGTATCGACCAGATCCTTAAGCTCGAGTGGAAGTACCTCATGCCAATCGCTCTCGTGAACCTCGTTCTCATGACAGTTTGCGTAGCAATGGGTTGGACAGGTATCATCGGTGTGAGCATCGTAGTTGCAGTTGCAGTAGCTGCTCTCATCGTTCTTATCTTCGCTCGCGCTCTCAAGTTCCGTGCTAACTTCAAGGCTGCACAGAAGCTTGTAGGTGCCGACATCGCAGTAAAGACAGACAAGAAATAATTATTTAATAGTCAAAAGATAAAACAATGGCTAATAAGAAATCATGGTTAGGAGCTGCTGTTGAGGGTGTAAAGACCCTTCTCACAGGTATGGATACCACTATGGGTGAGTATCTCACACCGAAGATTGCAGAGCAGTATCCTGAGAACCGCAAGACACAGCACGTCTCAGAGCGTCACCGCGGTACACTCGTAATGCCTGTCGATGAGAACGGCAAGAACAAGTGTACAGCTTGTACCCTCTGCGAGAAGACCTGTCCTAACGGTTCTATCAAGATCACCTCAGTGATGGTGACCACAGCCGAAGGCAAGAAAAAGAAGCTCTTGCAGGATTATCAGTACGACCTCGGTGACTGTATGTTCTGCCAGCTCTGCGTCAACGCTTGTAATTTCGGCGCTATTAAGTTCGTGAAAGATTTTGAAAACGCTGTTTTCAGTCGCGAGGCACTCGTACAGCATCTGAACATCGCTCCATCAGAGGAGGAGATGGCTCAGTATGCAGAGAACGCCAAGATTGCTGCCGCTAAGGCTGCAGAAGAGGCAAAGGCAAAAGCTGCTGCTGCCCAGGCTGAGGACGCAAAAGTAAAGGAGGCATAAACAATGGCAGATATCATTATGTTTGGCATTTTGGCTTGCGTTGTTCTTGCCGCTGCCGTTTATAGCGTTTGCACAAAGTACATCATGCGTGCAGCAACAGCACTGATCTTCGTGCTGTTCGGTGTAGCCGGTCTGTACTTCGTACTCGACTACACATACCTCGGTGCAGTGCAGTTGAGCATCTATGCCGGCGCTATCTCAATGATTTATATTTTCGCTATCCAGCTTGTTGGCAAGCGCAACCTCCAGGGTCTCACAGAGCAGTTCAAGGGCTCGCGCGTGGCTACTGGTGTTGCACTCACACTTGTTGGATTGGTAACAGTAGTAGGTATTCTCCTGAAGAACGGCTTCTTCTATGCAGCAGAACTTCAGGGCAACAGAGAACTCGACATGGAGGCATTCGGTAATGCCTTGATGGGTGCTGACAAGTATCAGTATGTATTGCCATTCGAGTTCATCTCTGTATTCCTGCTCGCATGTATCATCGGCGGTCTCTTGGTGGCTCGCGACAATAAAGAAGAGGAGAAATAAGTTATGATAGTACCTGTAGAATTCTTTTTCGTGCTCTCAGCACTGTTGTTCTTCATTGGCTTCTTCGGTTTCGTAACCCGTAGAAACCTCATTGCTATGCTTATTTCCATCGAGCTCGTGCTCAATGCCGTTGACTTGCAGTTCGCTGCATTCAACCGTCTTCTCTTCCCAGGCGGTTCAGAGGGCATGTTCATGACAATGTTCTCTATCGGTGTCAGCGCAGCAGAGTCAGCTGTTGCAATAGCAATCATCATCAACGTGTATCGCCATTTCAAGAGCGATTCAGTTAATGCTATTCAGAATCTCAAGAATTAATCAACTCACAATAATTAATAAAAACAGATAATAATGGAAAATTTCGGTTTTACAATCTGGATTCTTCTCTTGCCTCTGCTTTCATTCCTCGTTGTGGGTCTGATTGATGTATTCAGAGGAAAGAAGGGCTGGTCGCCAAAGACAGCCGGCGTGATTGGAACTTGTTCTCTCGGTGCTGTTACAGTACTCAGCTACATGACAGCCATCATGTACTTCGGTCTTGACAGAGTAGAGGGCGTTCTTCCAACACTCGTTCCTTACAACTTCACATGGTTGCCACTCGGCTCGCTTCACTTCGACCTTGGTATCCTTCTGGATCCAATCTCAGTGATGATGCTCGTAGTAATCTCTACAGTATCGCTGATGGTACACATCTACTCATTCGGCTATATGCACGGTGAGAAGGGTTTCCAGCGCTACTATGCGTTCCTGTCACTCTTCACCATGTCTATGCTCGGTC
>JAUNIK010000388.1 GCA_030523505.1 Prevotellaceae bacterium
GCTTGCATACAAGGATTTTGAAGCGCTCATAGCAGCAAGCCGATAGGCTCGACATTAGCACAAGGGGTGGATTTCGGTTTTTGTCAATCAATAGGATACATCGGGGGTAAATATTATATCCTAGCCAATAAATTACGGGGTTGATGGTATATAGTCGCGATTTGATTTTGTGATTTCACTCTTTTGTGCTATATTTGCAGAATATATTAAAATATTATGCAACGTAAAGAACTCCTTATCATCAATGATATGTGCGGATACGGCAAGGTGGCAACGGTGGCGATGCTGCCAGTGCTGTCGTATCTCGGTATCCCGACATTCAACCTGCCTACGGCTATTGTGTCCAACAACTTGGAATATGGCAAGTTCAACCTCCTCGACACAACAGAGTATATGAAAGGCGTGTTCCCTGTGTGGAAAGAACTCGGATTCTCGTTCGGGGCAATAGCAACGGGATTCATCGCTTCTGAAAAACAGGCGGAGATAGTGGCCGACTATTGCAGTGAACAGGCACAGTTGGGCACTACCATATTCGTGGATCCTATCATGGGCGATGAGGGAAAACTCTATAATGGTGTCACCCCTTCAACCATATTAAGCATGCGTCGTATGGTCAGTGTGGCTCATCTCATTGTGCCAAACTATACCGAGGCGTGCTATCTCACCGATACCCCATATACCAACGAACCGATATCCCTGCAGGAGGCTTATGGACTTATTGATAGATTGCGCAGGATTGGTTCACGGTCGGTGATAATCACCAGCATGACCATTGAACAGACAAGCGATAATGTGGGATATACCAAGGCTGTAGTAGGATATAATGCAGCCTCGGAGGAGTATTTCACATTGCCTTACCATGAGATTCCTGTGCGATTCCCGGGAACAGGTGATATCTTCTCGTCGGTGCTCTTCGGCAACCTGCTCAAAGGGGTGTCGCTCGAGGAGAGCACCCAGAAGGCGATGGATGTAGTGGCGCAGATGATATTCCTCTCGCAGCATCAGGAGGATAAGTTCCGCGGCATCCCAATCGAGAAGTATCTGTCGCTGCTATCATAGAAGGCTGGATTTTAAAAGATGGAAAATGAACAATCCTTTCAACTATACACCATCTGAAAAGATGATTATTGCACAGCGGAGACTTGTTGCACATATAGAAACGCTGTGCAACGAGCAACCGGCGTTTGCTGAGGAGGTAAAGAAAGGAAAGATGTTCGGAATACTCTTGGCCTCACCCCCGACCCCTCTCCCACGAGGAGAGGGGAGTGATATGTGGGAGGGGGCTTTTGCCTTCTCCGGACAGATCGGTGGGCGCTATGACTGGCCGCAGTTCGTGCCAGCGGTGTTCGACTACCTCGATGAACAAGGCTATTTCAAGACTCACGAGCGTGAGATTGATGCAATAAACAAAAAAGTAGCCGAACAGGAACAGTCGGCTGAACTGTTGGCCCTGCGCCAGAAGAAGGAACAACTGCAAAAAGAGAGCGATGCCGATATTGAGGCTTACAAAAGACTGATGCAGGTGGCAAAGGCTGAGCGTGATGTGATACGACTGAAAGGCGTCACCAATGAGGCTGACCTGATTCGCGAGAGTCAGTTTATGAAAGCCGAGTTGCATCGCAAAAAGACATACTGGAAGGAGCAGATGAGTGGCATAGACGAGAAAATAGACGGTTTCATCGGGGAAATACGTAAGTTGAAGCTGTCGCGACAGCATAAATCCGACCATCTGCAACGATGGCTCTTCGAGCAGTTCGTATTCACTATGCCCGACGGGCAGCATCGCTCGCTGACGGAAATCTTCCAGTCGTATCTTGCCCGAACAGGCTCTTCGCTTTTGAGGCGTGGCATTGACATCAGTGCCACCATACCATCAGGAGCCGGCGAATGCTGTGAACCGAAACTGCTCCATTACGCCTACTCCCACGGATTGCAGCCCGAAGAGATAGGAATGTTCTGGTGGGGCGAGAGTCCTAAGCAGGAAGTGCGCGAACATCTGCAGTTCTACCCAGCCTGCAATGGTAAATGTCGCCCAATCCTTGAGGCTATGATGCCCAATCTGCAATCAGCCACAGATGACTATGCCGCAGGGAATGCCACACTCCCGATAGTTTATGAGGACGACGCGCTAATCATCGTCAACAAACCCGCCGGTATGCTCTCCGTACCAGGAAAAGGCAACACCCCGTCGGTGCTCTCCATATTGAAGGCAATGCGACCGGAGTGCACATCACTCCATAGTGTGCATCGTCTGGATATGGACACCAGTGGACTGCTCATCGTAGCAAAGAGCGAGGATGTGCACAAGGCATTACAGAAACAGTTTGCCACCCATAGTTTCCGCAAGGAATATGTCGCAGTGCTCGATGGAATGCCAGAAGGTCCGAGGGAAGGAGACATCGCCTTGCCGTTGCGCCCAAACTATGCCGACCGTCCACGACAGGTGGTAGATTTGCTGGAAGGCAAGGAAGCCCTGACACATTATATAATTAATATAGAAGGCGACAAGTGCATTGCCCATCTGTTTCCTATGACCGGTCGCACCCATCAGTTGCGCATCCACTGTGCCCACCACGATGGTTTAGGTTGTCCAATCAAAGGCGACAGACTCTATGGCAAACGCTCCGACCGTCTTTATCTCCATGCCTTCAAGATGGAATTTGTGCATCCCCTCACCGGTGAGAGAATTGTGATAGAACAGAAACCGTAGAAATATTCTGTTCCTTTGCTGCGATTCAATATGCTTAGGTAGTAGTATACAGTGGCGAAATATTCAATATTTTGTTCATGTTCATTAGTCGCTATATGTTACCTCGTTCCATTCCTTCTTGTAGATTTTGAGTTTTATTATAGAAGGGTTGTTCTTGTCCTGTGATAATTTTCTTGCCTTTATCCTTCGACGATATGCATAGGCTTGAAAATACAAGGTCGCATTCTTGGGAACTCGTATACTAAAATATCCTTCAAAATCAGTTAACACCTTATCATTAAGAATATTTTTCTTTCGCAGAACAAAACATAACGGTCGCGGTTCATCAATATCATCAATAACTTGACCATACACAGTAATGGAATCATTCACAGTGCATGCATACCCAGAAATGCAGGCAAAAACACAAATGAAAGATATAATGCAA
>JAUNIK010000006.1:0-8346 GCA_030523505.1 Prevotellaceae bacterium
CTTTTCACTTTTCACTTATATAAAAGATGAGCGTTAGATTAAGTAAAGCATTAAAAGAATTAAATATCGGTCTTTCTACGGCAGTGGAATTTCTCGAGAAGAAGCCAAGTCTTGGTGAGATAAAGAGCGATCCGAACTTCAAACTGAGCGATGAGCAGTTCAATGCCCTTGCAGCACAGTTCAAGCAGGATGCGGCAATTCATACTCAGGCTTCTCAGATTTTCCAGAAGAAGAAGGAAGACAAGAAGGTTGAGAAACCTGCTGATGTTCGTGCTGAAGACCTTTTGGCAAAGCCACGCCAGGAATTCAAGCAGTTAGGCAAGATAGACCTCGAGGGTGGTAAGTCGGCTCCAAAGAAGGAAGAACCTTCAGTTGTAGAAGAGCCAAAGGCTGAGACCGATGGAAAAGCATCGGTAATGGTGGTAGAGACTCCTAAGGCGGAGGCTCCAAAGCAGGTTGTTGCTGAGGAGAAGAAACCAGAGCCAAAGGCAGAGGCCGATGTAAAAGCACCGAAAACAGTGGTAGAGGTGAAGCCAGAACCGGTGAAGGAAGAGAAGAAACCAGAACCAAAGCCACAGCCAAAGGTGGAAGCACCAAAGGCAAAGACCGATGTAAAAGCAACGGAAACAGTGGCAGTGCAGAATAAGCCAGAATCAAAGACAGAGACCGATGAAAAAGCATCGGGAACACAGGCAAAGGCAGATTCCGACATCTTCAAGCTCAAGAGCGACAAGAAGGTTGAGAACGCACCAAAGATGAATATCGTTGGTAAGATTGACCTCGATGCCCTCAACCAGAGCACTCGTCCAAAGAAAAAGACTAAGGAGGAGCGTAAGAAGGAGCGTGAGGAGAAGATTGCCGCTGAGCGTCAGCAGAATGCTGAGAAGAAGAAGCGTCAGCGCATCAATAACCAGCGTGTTGATATCAATGATGTAGCCAACCAGCCTTCGGGCAAGAAGCATGGTCAGGGTGGTAACAATAACAACCAGCAGAACCAGCAAAATCAGGGTGGCAAGAAGGGTAAGAACAAGAAGAAGGGTAACCAGCGTAGTCTCGAGGTAGATGACGAGGCAGTAGCACGTCAGGTAAAAGAGACTCTCGCACGTCTTACCAACAAGCAGACCCAGAACAAGAAGGGTGCTAAATATCGTAAGGACAAGCGTGAGGCCTTCGCGGAGCAGCGTGAGGCGGAGATGGCAGCAGAGCATGCAGAGAGCAAGGTATTGAAGCTCACTGAGTTCGTTACCGTTTCAGATCTCGCAACAATGATGAACGTCTCTGTAAATCAGGTCATCGGAACATTGATGGCAATTGGTGTGATGGCATCTATCAACCAGCGTCTCGATGCAGAGACAATCAATATCGTTGCTGATGAGTTTGGTTTCACAACAGAATATGTAAGTGCTGAGGTACAGGAGGCTATCACCGAGGAGGAAGACGATGAAAACGACCTCGTTGCTCGTGCTCCTATCGTAACAGTGATGGGACATGTTGACCACGGAAAGACCTCACTTCTCGACTATATCCGCAAGACAAATGTTATTGCTGGTGAGGCTGGTGGTATCACCCAGCACATCGGTGCTTATAATGTGAAGCTTGAGGATGGTCGTCATATCACATTCCTTGATACCCCTGGTCACGAGGCGTTCACCGCTATGCGTGCCCGTGGTACACAGGTTACCGATATTGCCATCATCATCATCGCTGCCGACGATGCTGTGATGCCAACAACAAAGGAGGCTATCGCACATGCACAGGCTGCCAACGTTCCAATGGTGTTCGCTATCAACAAGATCGATAAGCCGGGAGCAAATCCAGATAAGGTTCGTGAGGAACTTGCACAGATGAACCTCCTCGTTGAGGAGTGGGGTGGTAAGTACCAGAGCCAGGAGATCAGTGCAAAGAAGGGTATCGCTGTAGAGGAACTTCTTGAGAAGGTACTCCTCGAGGCAGAGATGCTCGACCTCAAGGCAAATCCAAACCGTAAGGCAATGGGTTCTGTCATCGAGTCGTCGCTCGACAAGGGCCGTGGTTATGTATCGACAGTACTCGTGTCGAACGGTACCCTCAAGGTCGGCGACGTAGTAGTTGCCGGAACAAGTTGGGGTAAGGTAAAGGCTATGTTTAACGAGCGTAACCAGCGTATGACAGAGGTTGGTCCTTCAGAGCCAGCAATCATCCTTGGCCTCAACGGCGCACCTCAGGCTGGTGACTCATTCCATATCATGGATTCAGAGCAGGAGGCACGCGAGATTACCAACAAGCGTCTCCAGTTGCAGCGTGAGCAGAGCCTGCGTACCACACAGACCCTCTCTCTCGAAGAGATTGCTCATCGTATTGCTCTTGGTGAGTTCCACGAGCTCAACCTCATCGTCAAGGGTGATGTTCAGGGTTCTGTCGAGGCTCTCTCTGACTCATTCATCAAGCTCTCTACTGAGAAGATTCAGGTGAATGTAATCCAGAAGGCCGTTGGTGCTATCTCTGAGAACGATGTAATGCTTGCCTCTACAGCTGAGAACGGTATGATTGTAGGTTTCAATGTCCGTCCATCTTCTGCAGCTAAGAAACTCGCAGAGCAGGAAGGTGTCGAGATCAACACTTACAGCGTCATCTACGATGCTATCGATGATATCCGTGCTGCTATGGAGGGTATGCTCGACAAGATCAAGAAGGAGATTGCTACCGGTACTGTTGAGGTTAAGGAAGTATTCAAGATTTCGAAGGTCGGAACCGTTGCTGGTGCTATGGTTACCGATGGTAAGGTTCACCGAACCGACAAGGCTCGTCTTATCCGCGATGGTATTGTCATATTTACAGGTAACATCAATGCCCTCAAGCGTTACAAGGACGACGCCAAGGATGTGTCAACAGGTCTCGAGTGCGGTATCTCACTCGTCAACTGCAACGACATCCAGGTAGGCGATATCATCGAGACCTTCACTGAGATTGAGGTAGAGCAGAAGTTGTAAAGCTTCGCCCCAAATAGAATAGTGGTGATGGAATAGGGAATATGGTTTGTTTGCATTAGTATCGAACTCTCCTCTCTATTCCATCAGCCATCACCTAATTAGATTTCATGGGAAACGAATTAGTAAAGAATATAGCCGAAAAAAAATACGAGTTCGGCTTTACTACTGATGTCCATACAGAGGTGATACCTGTAGGACTAACAGAAGAGGTCGTAAGACTTATTTCCGCAAAGAAAGGCGAACCAGAATGGCTGTTGGACTTCCGTCTGACAGCCTTTCGTCATTGGTTGACTATGAAAGAGCCGACATGGGGTCATGTGCATGTTCCAAAGATTGATTATCAGGGAATAAGCTATTATGCCGACCCTATGGCGAAGAAGAAAGATGGTCCAAAGACAGCCGAGGAAATTGATCCAGAACTGATGAAGACCTTCGATAAACTCGGTATTCCTCTTGAAGAGCGTCTCGCACTCAGTGGCACTGCCGTTGATGCCATTATGGATTCAGTATCAGTGAAGACCACTTTCAAGGAGAAGCTCGCCGAGAAAGGCATCATCTTTATGTCAATCGGTGAGGCAGTGAAGGCTTACCCTGAACTGGTACGAAAGTATCTTGGTACGGTGGTGCCTTACCGCGACAATTTCTTCGCAGCACTGAATTCAGCGGTGTTCTCCGATGGTTCTTTCGTATATATTCCAAAGGGTGTAAGATGCCCAATGGAACTGTCATCGTATTTCCGTATCAATTCAGCCAATACAGGACAGTTTGAGCGCACCCTTATTGTGGCCGACGATGACTCGTATGTGTCATACCTTGAAGGTTGTACAGCCCCAATGCGCGATGAGAATCAACTTCATGCCGCTATCGTTGAGATTATCGTCAACGACCGTGCAGAAGTGAAATATTCCACTGTACAGAACTGGTATCCTGGCGATGAAAACGGCAAGGGAGGTATCCTCAACCTTGTGACAAAACGTGGCGACCTGCGTGGCGATGATTCCAAACTGTCGTGGACACAGGTGGAGACAGGTTCGGCTATCACATGGAAATATCCTTCGTGTGTGCTCCGTGGCGACCGTTCTGTGGCAGAGTTCTACTCAGTGGCAGTTACAAACAACTACCAGGAGGCAGATACTGGTACGAAGATGATACACATGGGCAAGGACACCAAGTCGACCATCATCTCAAAGGGAATCTCTGCCGGTCATTCGCAGAATTCATATCGTGGTCTGGTGCGTGCCACCTCAAAGGCCGACAACGCCCGCAACTATTCATCGTGCGACTCACTATTGCTTGGCGACAAGTGCGGTGCGCACACCTTCCCTTATATGGATGTCCACAACGACAGTGCTATCTTTGAGCACGAGGCAACGACATCGAAGATTTCGGAAGATCAGCTTTTCTATTGCAATCAGCGAGGCATCCCGACCGAGCAGGCTGTGGGACTCATCGTCAACGGTTATGCCAAGGAGGTGCTCAACAAACTGCCTATGGAGTTTGCCGTTGAGGCCCAGAAACTCCTCAGTGTTTCGCTTGAGGGAACAGTGGGATAAAAGGTTTGGAATATGAAGACAGCACTATTGACATACATGATGTTGCTTTTTGCAGGCATTATATATGCCGAGGATGGAACTGTCGTCAAACATGGTGACTGGCAGATAAAATTTGATGCTGTCTCGGGAAGTTTTGATTTGAATTGTAAAGTTGACGCAGTGTTGTCTCCAGTATTTGCGGGAAGCAAGCCAGAGGCAACCTATGTTGATGCGGCAGGCAATACTCATTCGCTTTGCTCTTCGGAAATGACGATGACTGCTTTTTCGAAGTCATCAATCAAGGATGAGGCTTTCGGTGAGGGTACTTGTTATTCTTACACCTTCACAGGTGACGGCACAGCAACTCTGCAACAGAGGTTCTGTCTGTATAAGAAACTCGACGGAATCATCATCGACCTTGCTGTAATCAACAAAGCAGAGATAAAAAGCAACTATCTTGCGCCTGTTGTCTGTGCCGATTCTTACAAGATGTTCTCGCCAAATACCAACAACAGAATGTTGAAGGTGCCATACGATAATGATGGCTTTGTGCGTTATCACCGTTATCTTCTAAATACCGAGATGACATCTTATGAGGTGACAGCCGTTTATGAAGGAAATAGCCGCAGAGGTGTTGTGATAGGCAGCGTTGATCACGATCATTGGAAGAATGCCATCAGTATGCGAGGTTCCCACGACAGCGATATCGCCTCTCTCAAAGTGTTCTCTGGAGTGAGCAACGATGAAACGCGTGATAAACTGCCACATGGTTTCATGAAGGGAACGACCATCCGTTCAGCACGTTTCTTTATTGGTTATTCGCATGATTGGCGTGATGGTATGGAGAGATATGCTGATGTCAATCTCCTCGTAGCTCCGGCGTATACTACCTGGACTCATGGCACTCCGATGGGATGGCAGAGTTGGGGAGTTCTCGCTGACCACTGCAATGCCAACGATGTGACAGAGATTTCCGACTATTATGCGTCTGCATTACAACCTGAAGGCTTCCACAATACGCAGAATAATGTCATCATGAGCCTTGACTCATGGAGCAATATGAACGATGATCAGGTGCGCGACTATGTAATCCATGCCGCTGAAAACGGTCAGATGGTGGGAGTGTATATGTGCCCGTTCTCGCTCTGGTGGGGAGCAGATTCAAAAGACAAAGTTGTCGGCTCGTATGAAGGGAAAGACTATACTGTGCGCGACATCTGCATAAAGGCCAATGGTGAACCAGTCATATACGACGGTTGCTTCTGCCGTGACCCTACGCATCCAATCAACCGTCAGGAAATACAGAGGTTTGTAGATGGAATATCCTCGCGAGGTGTGAAATATGTGAAGTGCGACTTCCTGAACTGCGGAATGATACAAAGTGATTCCTACTATGATGAGTCTGTAACAACAGCCGTTGAAGCCTATAACTCTGGAATGCAGTATCTTGCCGAACTGTGCAGAGAGAAGGGCATTTTCATAGCAATGAGCATTTCACCGGTGTTCCCTTATCAGTATGCCAATTCACGCCGCGTGGCTTGTGATACCTGGGCAAAGATTGACCAGACGGAATATGGCATGAATGCCCTCTCGGGAGGCTGGTGGACCGGCAAGCTATATCAGTACAACGACCCTGATCATGTGGTGCTTGTGGGTAACGGCGATCAGGGAAATACAACGATTGGCGAAAACAGAGCACGCTATACCAATGCTGCCGCTACAGGAATGGTGCTTGTGGCTGATAATTTCTCAACTCGTAATCAGGCACAGCGAGGTAATCCTTCATTGTCAAAGGAAAGAGCAAAGGTTGTTATGACCAATGCTGATGTCAATGAAATGGCCGATCTTGGAGTGTCATTCCGCCCGGTTTACGGCTATGGCGAATACAACGACGATGAGCAGCGTGCGGAATATTTCCATTACTATCGTACAGATAGATATCTGTATTTGGTGGGAATAAACTACGGTTCGGAAATGTTGACAGGTAAGATTCCGCTTGCCGATATAGGGTTAAGCAGAAACAGTTTTTCTGAGATAAAGGAGTTATGGAGTGGACGAGGTATCACATCTGATGGCTGCTTGGATTATATAATCCCTGGCAAAGATGCTTGCATATATCGATTCACGCTGAAAAAGAAGAAAAGAAGATGAAAGTTAACAGTCTAAGATATACATTTGCCTTCCTGTTGGTAACGTTGTTGTCAACAGTCTTTGTGGGCTGCCATAGTGAGTCGGCGGAAGAAGAGCATTCTGTGGATAGTACAAAGATAAAGACTATCATGGATATGCAGGAAAGAGGTGTCCGCTGGCGTAACAGCAGTGATTTCTATAAGGCTGTCACCACCCACGATTCGTGCATCATGATGGCTGAGGAGATTCATGACACTATTCAACTTGTGGCTGCTCTCAACAACCAAGGAACCAACTATCGTCGTCTTGGCGATATGCTTGAGGCAACAGAGAACCACATGCGAGCCCTCAATCTGTGTCAGGAGTATTCTCGTAAGGATTTATGGGAAGCCCGTAAGAATATGACTCACTCGCTGAATGGACTTGGCAATGTGGCGATGACAATGGGTGAGTATGATGCTGCAGAACAGGAATTCCGCATGGCTCTTGAAGACGAGAAGAAGATGAACAGTGCCACCGGAATGGCAATCAACTACGCAAATATCGGTTCTATAAAAGAGCACAAGGGTGATCTTGACTCGGCTCGTGTCTATTACAACCTCTCGATGGAAAAGAACCGAGAGGATAATAATGTTGTTGGTATCTGCCTGTGTTATTCCTATCTCGGTGGTCTGGCTGAGGCAAGTGGTGACTATGAAACGGCAAAGAAAAACTTCCACGATGCTTATGCTATTGGGCGAAGTACCGATGATGTGTGGCATTGGTTGACTCCTTGTGTGTCGCTTGCCACCAATTTCATCAAGACCAACCTTCCTGACTCTTCTCTGCATTATATAGAGATAGGTTTGGAAACGGCCACCCGAATTCATTCCAACGAACATCTGGCTAAACTCTATGGCTTGCGTTCTCAAGTGAGAGACATCCTTGGAGAAAAGGGTCAGGCTTTGCGCGACTTGCAGTTGAGCAATACTTACGACGATTCTGTACGTAACGAGAATGCCCGCACTTCGGTGCAGAATGTACGTCTGGCTTATGAGGTGTCTCGCCGTGTGGCTGAGGTGGAGAAGGCCGAAGACCATGCCCGCGACAGTCGGATGGTCCGTAATATGGTCATTATCATTGCTTGCCTGGTGGTGTTTGCGCTGTTGGCTGTCCTCGCCATGTATCAGCATATGCTGAGGGAAAGGAAAAAGGCCACCGAGGAGCGCGATGTGTTTTATCGTAATATCACCCATCAGTTGCGTACTCCTATGACGGTGGTGCTTGGCATCATCGACCAGTTCAAGACTCGAATTCCGGTCAATGATACAGAGGCACTGCTTGCCATTGAAGCAGCCCAGCGCCAGGGGCGCAACCTTCTCGAACTGATGAAGACGCTCATCGTGGCATCGGAGGAGAAGCGACTCGAGAATGTGGATATCAGTGATACCGTACAGTTCAAAGCGCCGGAACCTACTGGCGAGCAGGTGGCAACTCCTGCTTATAAAGAAACTACTGTAAACCGTATTCTTATTGCCGAGGACAATGAAGATGTGGCATTGCTGATGTGTAGTGTGCTTCGCAATCAGGGATATAATGTCTATCACGCCGTTGATGGTCTCGAGGCACTTGATATGTTGAAGAGTGAAATGCCTGATCTGCTCATCACGGATATTGCTATGCCACGAATGGATGGTCTTGAACTGATGCACCATGTGCGTGAGGATGAAACGATG
>JAUNIK010000006.1:8356-19811 GCA_030523505.1 Prevotellaceae bacterium
TCTGCCGATAATTGTTGTGTCTGCCCGTGTGGAGAACCATGAGCGATTGGAGGGCATTGAAGCCGGTGCAGAGGTGTATATCGGTAAACCGTTCATTGTCGATGAACTGTTGCTTGTGGTGAAGAATACCCTTCGTCAGCGTGATCTCCTGCGTCGGAAGTTCAGAGGAGAGGTGACAGATACGCTAGTTGTGGAGAATATCTCTAATGAGGAGATGAACTTTGTGGAGTCGGTCAACAAACTTATCGATGAGAATCTGAGTTCGGGCGATGTGAACGGCAGTTTCCTCGCAGAGAAATGCTGTATGTCGGTATCGACCCTCAACCGCCGAATGCGAAACCTCACGGGTATGCCTGTTGCGGTGTATATCCGTAGCAGGAGAATGTCGATAGCAAAGCGCATGCTTGTAGAGACCGACAAGCCTATCAGCGAGATAGAATGGATGTGTGGATTCAATACTGTTGGACATTTCTCACGACAGTTCCATCAGGAATTCGGTTGCACACCAACGGCCTACCGCCAGCAGATGCAGAAATAAAGGCGATTGGAGACAAAATCTCACGGTTTTCCTTTGTATTGTGTCTTATTTGCAGTAACTTTGTATGTTGAAATAGTACTTTGTACTATCCGTTTATAAAATAATAAGAAAAGAAAATGCTTGAAATAAAGAATCTTCACGCCAAAATCGGTGATAAGGAAATATTGCGTGGCATCAATCTCACTATCGGTGATGGTGAGGTGCATGCTATTATGGGACCTAACGGTTCGGGAAAGTCAACTCTCAGTGCAGTGCTCGTAGGCAATCCGCTTTATGAGGTTACTGAGGGCGAGGCATGGTATAACGGAAAGAACCTTCTTGAAATGAAACCCGAGGACCGTGCTCACGAGGGATTGTTCCTCTCGTTCCAGTATCCAGTGGAGATTCCTGGTGTTAGCATGACCAATTTCATGCGTGCTGCCATCAACGAGAAGCGTAAGTATCAGGGCTTGGAGCCAATGAATGCAAGCGACTTCATGAAACTCATGCGTGAGAAGCGAAAGATTGTGGAACTCGACACAAAACTCGCCAACCGTTCTGTGAACGAGGGATTCTCTGGCGGTGAGAAGAAGCGCAACGAGATATTCCAAATGGCTATGCTCGAACCGACACTCTCCATCCTCGATGAGACCGATTCTGGTCTCGACGTAGATGCAATGCGTATTGTGGCTGAGGGTGTCAACAAACTCCGCACCGACAAGACTTCTACTATCGTTATCACTCATTACGACCGTCTGTTGGAAATGATTCGCCCACAGTATGTGCATGTGCTCTATAAGGGTAGAATTGTGAAGACTGCCGGTCCTGAACTGGCTAACGAGATTCAGGAGCGTGGATTTGACTGGATAAAAGCTGAGGTAGAGGAGTAAAATGGAATCTGTGAAGCAATATATAGATTTGTACGAGGGCTGTCGCAAGATGATATGCGACCACAGTGCCGAGGTTCTCAATGCAGAGCGTGATGCTGCATTCGAAACGTTCCGCACCGTTGGTCTGCCTACTCGTAAAGTTGAGCGCTACAAGTACACCAACCTTGAAGAGGTGTTTGCTCCTGACTATGGTGTCAACCTCAACCGCCTTGCCATTCCTGTCAACCCTTACGATGCCTTCAAATGTGACGTGCCAAACCTGAGCACTTCGCTCTATTTTGTTGTCAACGACCGTTTCTACTCTGATGCACTACCAAAGACGTCGCTGCCGGAGGGTGTCATTGTCGATTCGTTGTACAAGGTGGCTAAGGAACAGCCGGAACTTGTATCGAAGTATTACAACCGCTTGGCTAAGAATGAGAAGGTTGGAGGAGAGGTTGCCCTCAATACAATGCTGGCGCAAGACGGACTGTTCGTTTATGTTCCGAAGAATGTACATGTGGATCGTGCTATTCAGGTCATCAACATACTGCGCTCTGATGTCGATCTGATGATCAACCGCCGTGTTCTCATCGTACTAGAGGAGGGTGCCGACATCAAACTGTTGTTCTGCGACCATGCCGCTGATGACAAGGAATTCCTTGCCACACAGGTTGTCGAGGTATATGTCGGGGAGAATGCCTCGCTCGATATGTACAGCCTCGAAGAGACTCATGTGAAGAACCGTCTCGTCAGCAACACATTTGTGGAGCAGCAGCGTTCATCGCGCCTCAATCATAGTGTTGTAACCCTCCATAACGGTTTCACTCGCAACACTCTTGATGTTGTGTTCCGTGGCGAAGGGGCAGAATGCTGGAGCAATGGCTGTGTCATTGCCGATAAGGAGCAGCATGTTGACAATAACACCGTCATCGACCATGCCGTTGGTCACTGCGAGAGTCATGAACTCTACAAATATGTACTCAACGACAAGTCGGTGGGAGCTTTCGCCGGTCGTGTCCTTGTACGCAAGGATGCACAGAAGACAACCTCGGCTATGACCAACCAGAATCTCTGTGCTACCAAGGAAGCCCGTATGTACACACAGCCGATGCTTGAGATCTATGCTGATGATGTGAAGTGTGCCCACGGCTCAACTGTTGGTCAGCTCAACGATGCTGCGCTGTTCTATATGCGTCAGCGAGGAATATCTCTCAATGAAGCGAAACTCCTTTTGCAGTTTGCTTTCGTTGGTGAGGTAATCGACCAGATACGTCTCGAACCATTGCGTGACCGTCTGCATTATCTTGTTGAGAAGCGTTTCCGTGGCGAGCTCAACAAATGCGAAGGCTGCAAACTTTGCCGATAAAGGAGCCCCTCTTTAGTGGGGCTCTTTTGTTTTTTTACCAATTGCTACCTGTTTTTTACGTTCTGCTATGAGTTTTTACGATAATTGCTTGCAATAGCAATTTTATTTTTTTATTTTTGTGGTGGAAATAGTTGAACTAAAACCTAAATATTAAATAAAGCGTATGAAAAGAAGAAGTTTCTTGAAGGCCAGTGGTGCCCTTGCTGCGTTTACCATCGTGCCACGCCACGTGTTGGGTGGTAATGGTTTTGTGGCTCCAAGCGACCAGCTGACGAAAGGAATCATTGGTGTTGGTGGCATGGGACTGGGCCATTTCTCGTATGGAAAGACTCGCTGTATTGCTATCTGTGATGTTGACAAAAACCATCTTGAGAGTGCACGCCAGTTGGCTGGTAAACTCCACGAAGAAGGCCGTAATGTTGATGCCGATCTCAAACTCTATTCCGATTGGCGTGAACTCATTGCCAATCCAAGTATCGATGTTGTGCATATCGCTACTCCTCCTCATTGGCACGCCCTGATGTCTATCGAGGCTGCAAAGGCTGGAAAGGATATATGGTGTGAGAAACCAATGACACGAACCATCGGCGAGGGTAAGCGTGTGAAGGAGGCTGTGGAGCGCTACAACAGAGTGTTCCGTCTGAACACCTGGTTCCGTTTCACTGACAACTTCTACGGTCTGGGCTCTACCGTTGCTCCTTTGAAGAAACTTGTTCAGAGTGGCCTTCTCGGATGGCCTCTGAAGGTTACCATCTCTAAGCATACAGGTTTCGACTGGAAGTTCTATTGGGTAGGCAAGGAACATCTCGACCCAATGCCTGTACCTGCTGAACTCGACTATAACATGTGGCTCGGTCCTGCTCCTTACAAACCTTACAATCCTCATCGTGTTCACCAGACATTCCGTGGATACTGGGACTATGACGGTGGTGGTCTGACCGATATGGGACAGCACTATATGGACCCTGTGCAGTATATCCTCGGCAAGGATAACGAGTCGCCGGTGAAGGTGGAGGTCGATGCTCCTCAGCAGCATCCTGATGCAGTTGGTACATGGCGTGAGATAAAGTACACCTACGCTGATGGTTGCCAGATCATCCTCTGGGGTGGCGATTATGGCGATCCTGATGCTCCTTATATCTCTGGTCCTAACGGAAATGTATATAACAACTTCGTTTGCGATATCCCTGACTGGCAGCATAAGCTTGCTGAATTCCCTGATCCGCTTCCTCAGAACACCGACTTCGACGAGTGTATCCGCACACGCCAGAAGTTCGCCCTTAACGAGGACAACGGAAACCGCTCCGCAACACTTGTCAATATGGGTGCTGTGGCTCTGCAGCTCAACCGTACTCTCCATTTCGATTCCGACAAGATGGAGTTCATCAACGATGATGCTGCCAATGCTCTCGTTTATCAGGAAGAACGTCAAGGATGGAAATAAAAGGAGGACAGATTATGAAGACATTAAGAAATACTATATTGCTGGTTCTGCTTCTTGCCGGAACCGTTGCTTTTGCTCAGCCGTTGAACCGCAAGGCTGATACAAAGATTGTGGATGCCCTCAACCAGTTGCCTGCCGACAATGTTGCTCTCTACAATCGTCTTATGAGCGACATCGAATCTACGGGCACTGATGGTGTGGAGATGCTCATCGCCATGCTGGAGCGTAATGATGAGAGTCGCACAAAAGTAGAATATGCCCTCGATGCCTTTGGCGCATGGGCTGGTAATGCCAATTTTGATGCTGCACAGCGCGAGGCTCTGAAAGCCACTCTCCAGAAGCATATCGATATCATCAACAGCCGTCTCTCTGGTGATGTGGCACAAGACTGCGCTCAGCATCCTTGGGATGTCACCAATCGTGAGATGCTTGTGCGTATGCTCCGCAATATCAAGGGATTCACACCTAATGCTGTTGCTGTTTCGCCAAACGTGGATGCAGCACAGGCTGGTTTGAAGAAGACTCTCAAAAGCAAATCGCGCTTGGTGCGAATGGAGGCTGTCAATATCATCAACACCTATGGCAATCGTGCACAGAAGGCTACCGCTCTTGCCGAGGCTACAGCGATGCTTCCTAAGTTGACCGATGATGCAAAGTTGGATATCCTCTACTGGCTCGCCACCAATCCTGACGAGGCTGATACCGCACCAGTGAAGGCTCTTCTTGCAAGCAAGAACCCAGAGGTGGTGAACCAGGCCGCATGGACCCTCACTCGTATTGGCAAGGCTGAGGATATGGGCGCTGTGGCAGCATTGCTCAACAGTGCTGATGCTGATAAAGTGGCTTTGGCAAATGCATGTCTGCGTTGCTATCCAGGCGATGTGACATCACTCCTCACCAACGAATTCGCTGGCAATGAGACTGCCGCTTCTATCATCTCTCATCGTAAAGGCACTGATGTTCCTGTCGTTGAACTCACCCCATTCGAGAAAGCCATCACCTCTATCAAGCGTAACATCCCTGGTGCACAGCGCCTGTTGAAGTTGCGTGAGGCAATGAAGTTGGCAACATCTACTGAAGAGAAGGAGAAGGTATTGGCTCTCGTGGCTCGTACTAATGTTCTTCCTGCAGTGTTCTACTGTGGCGAATATCTTGATAATGCTGAGACACAGCAGGCTGCCGCACAGGCTATCCGTGTACTCACTTCTGGACATAACGAGATGAACGGTCCTGAAGTAGTTGCTCTCATGAAGCGCGCCAAGGATGTCATCACTGGTGGCGATGCCGACTATCAGCGCACAGAGATACAGCAGCAGTTGGATAAGTTGGCTAACGAGGATGGTGGATTCGTGTCATTGTTCAATGGCAAGGATCTCACAGGTTGGAAGGGCCTCCTCGAAGCTCCTTACGACAATCCTCATAAGCGTGCGACTCTCAAGGAGAAGCAGCTCAACGAGCTCCAGCAGCAGGCTGACGAACTGATGGCAAAGACTTGGTCGGTCGAGGATGGCGTGATCCGTTTCAACGGTCAGGGTCGCAGCCTCTGCACTGAGAAGAAATACGGCAATTTTGAGATGTATGTCGATTGGCGCTTGTTGCCTGGCGCAGAGCCGGATGCTGGCATCTATCTCCGTGGCTGTCCACAGGTACAGATTTGGGATACAGCTCGCACAAACGTTGGCGCGGAGGTTGGCTCAGGTGGCTTGTACAACAACCAGACTCATCGCAGTACTCCTCTCTGCGTTGCCGATAACGCTGTTGGCGAGTGGAACTCATTCTTTATCCGTATGGTCGATGAGTGCGTGACAGTATATCTCAATGGCAAACTCGTTGTTGACAATGTTCTTATGGAGAACTACTGGGATCGTTCGCTTCCTCTGATGCTTAAGGAGCAGATTGAGTTGCAGGCACACGGTTCGGTTGTTGAATACCGTGACATCTATATCCACGAACTCCCACAGGCTGTACCTGTTCAGCTCTCTGCAAAGGAGAAGAAGGAAGGTTTCAAACTGTTGTTCGATGGTACCAACCTCTCTAATTTCCAGGGTGACTTCGTGAACTACCGTGCCGAGGATGGCTGCATCTATGTGAAGCCTCGCGGTAATGGTTTCGGCAACCTATACACCAAGGAGGAATACCAAGACTTCATCTTCCGTTTCGAGTTCAAGCTTACCCCTGGTGCCAACAATGGTATCGGTGTTCGTGCCGAGATGGGCAAGGATGCTGCTTACTATGGAATGGAGATTCAGGTGCTCGACCATTACAACGATATCTACCAGCCTGATCTGCGCGACTATCAGTATCACGGTTCTGTATATGGCATCATCCCAACCCAGAACCGTGACTGCCTGAAACCAGTAGGCGAGTGGAACGAGGAAGAGATTTATATAAAAGGTACGCACGTGCGCGTGACCCTAAACGGAACTGTTATCACCGAGGGTGATATCAAGGAAGCAACCAAGGATGGCACTTATGATCATAATGAACATCCGGGTCTCTTCAACCAGACCGGCTATATCGGTTTCCTCGGCCATGGATCAGAACTCTGGTTCCGCAATGTCCGCGTAAAGCGTCTGAAGTAGTACGTTGATAAAAAATCGTTACCGTTACCGTTAATTTACCCCCCCTGTTAAAAAATATTAATTTCCATACAAAAAAGAAAGGAAAATTGTAAATAGTCTGTTGTTTACGGCCTGAAAACTTGCAAAATAATAGTTTTTATGTTATCTTTGCAGTGAAATAAATAGTTTAATCTTTTCAAAAGTCCAACAAAACAGGCATAGACTTCCTATATTACGTTTCCGTTCCCAGAGAATGGGGTTATTTTATCACTACTAGAATTTTTACTTCATACTGGAGTATAGATTATGGGCAGCATGTGAATGTTGCCCATTTTTGATGCTACCAACCAGTCTGCTGATGTAGGGGGCACAGCTTGCCACATGTCACTTTTTTGTTTTATTGTTTGGTAGTCTCAGTCGTTTGCAGTAACTTTGCACTATAGTAATAATTATCATAAATCGTGGGGATTTGCAGCCCCGCCTATATCGTATGTTTGATATCAACAAGATTCGCGAAGATTTCCCTATATTGGCGCGTGAGGTGTATAAGCGACCTCTCGTTTATCTCGACAATGCTGCCACCACGCAGAAACCTCTGTGTGTGCTCGATGCTATGCGCGACGAGTACCTTAATGTTAATGCTAATGTGCATCGCGGGGTGCACTATCTCTCACAGCAGGCTACGGAACTGCACGAGGGAGCTCGCGAAACGGTACGCCGTTTCATCAATGCCGGTTCAACAACAGAGATTGTCTTCACCCGTGGAACCACAGAGAGCATAAACCTCGTGGCAAGTAGTTTCTGCGAGGGGCTGATGCAGGCGGGCGATGAGGTCATCATCTCCACCGTGGAGCATCATTCCAATATCGTGCCGTGGCAGTTGCAAGCGCAGCGTAGGGGTATCGTGATAAAGGTGATTCCGATGTTTGACGATGGTTCGCTGGACATCGAGACATACAAATCGCTCTTCTCTGAAAAGACACGCCTCGTCAGTGTTGCCCATGTGAGCAACGTGATGGGCACTATCAATCCGGTGAAGGAAATGATTGGCATTGCCCACGAGCATGATGTGCCGGTGCTCGTCGATGGAGCACAGAGTGTGCCTCACTTCGCTATCGATGTGCAGGATTTGGATTGCGATTTCCTCGCTTTCTCTGGTCATAAGATTTATGGCCCAACAGGTATCGGTGTTCTTTATGGCAAGGAGAAATGGCTTGAGAAGATGCCGCCATATATGGGTGGTGGTGAGATGATTGCCAACGTAAGTTTTGAGAAGACTACCTTCGAGCAACCGCCGTTGAAGTTTGAGGCAGGTACTCCCGACTATGTGGCTACGACTGGTCTTGCCAAGGCTCTTGACTATGTCACTGCCCTCGGTATGGACAATATCCAGGCTCATGAACACGAACTCACACAGTATGCCATCGAGCGACTTTCTGCTATCGATGGTATGCGAATGTTTGGTGTTGCGCCGGGTGTGGCTCATGATGCCGCGATATCATTCCTTGTGAAGGATATCCACCACATGGATATGGGTACTCTCCTCGATCGTCTTGGAATAGCTGTGCGTACTGGTCACCATTGTGCCCAGCCGTTGATGGATCGTTTTGGAATCCTCGGAACGGTAAGAGCGTCGTTTGCGCTTTATAACACTAAGGAAGAGGTTGATGTCCTCGCCGCCGGCATCGAACGCGTAGCAAGAATGTTTTAATGGAGCCCCCCTCCATCTCCCCCATTAGGGGGAGGGAGAAAGCTGACGCAAAATAACAATCCGATAAACAGCTAACTTCAAAAGCCCTCCCCCTCGGGGGAGCGGGGAGAGGGGCTATGCGATTGCAATGGCAGTGAGGGCGATGATGGCGAACGGCAGGATGTTCGTGATGAAAAGCAGCACCTTTGAGTCGAAACTGAATGTGATGAACCGTTTCTTGTAGGTTATCACAAACAATACCAATGCCACTGCTGAGAGCAGTAATGCCCAGAACAGATAATATGACAACGGATTGCTGGCATATTGTATTGTTATCCAAGCCGCAGGCAGAAACGACAGACATTGCATACGGCGGTATTTGAACAACTGCCATATTATCACATCGCAAGCCAAGAGGATTGTCAGCGACAGGAATGCCAGTGTGAGCGGACCGAAGAATGTGTCGTTAAGCAAAGGCAATACCGGTTCGGCGACAGTCTTCAGCCACTCCGAGCGGAATGAGTCGGTGCTGAATGCCATTGCTTTCCCGTCAGCGTTGAATCGCGCATACCATGCTCCTGCTAATACCAGAAAGAACAACGCCCTCTGCAGCATGAAGTTTGTGATAGTGAAATTGGTAGGTCTTTTCATCATTTACTTATTGTTTTCTTGCCGTTGTTTATTATTACACCTTTGTACCTCTTGTCAGTTATTAGTCCCGAAGGACTGTAACTGGGAGATGAGACGGGTGTGGCTTCAGCCGAGGCTATGGCGCTTGGGGTGAATGCGTCAGGAACAAGGATGCTCACTGCCGCGCCCGAAGGAACGGTATAGGTGATAACCTTGTTGTTGAGACTTATCGACAGTGACTGCTTCGCACCGGTGTTGAATGCCACGATGCCCAGCGAACCATCAGGATTGCGGAATGCCACATGCTTGAACTGTGAAGCGCCGGTTGCACCTATTCTTACTGCTCCGGCTTGTGTCACACGCGACATTGTTCCAACGATATAATAACTCACATTGCGCGAACTGATACCGGCGTTATCGACAGTCACAGCACCCTTGCAGTCGCTGCAACCGCCATCGGTATGCGGCTCGGAGTTGATGTCGGCGGCAATGTTCCACTCGATGGCGCAACGGCTCATGTTCTCCATCGAACCAAGCATCACATTCTGCATGTGCCAGGTGTAGTCGCCACCGAAATCGCCATTGGCTCCTGTATATTGTTCTGTGAAGAACACATCCTTGTGCGACAGGTCATAGACGCGCTTCATGGCACTGATGTCACCTCCGTAGAGATGGAACGCCGAACCGCTCACATAGTTGCTCTTCGCCACACGCACCGGGAAGTTGGTGTTGTCGCAGTTGTGGTCATAACCCACGATGAGCACATCGCCATAGCCCGCAGCTTCAAGAGCCGGACCGAGATGATTGTTGACAAAAGTGTATTCTGTCTCCTGGGTGAAAGTCATCGAAGGGTTGTTGCCATCATGCAACGGTTCGTTCTGCGGACTGACAGCCCAGATATGTATCCCCTCGGCCTCCATTGCCTGGATGTATTTCACGAAATACTGAGCATAGAGGGCGTAGTATTCCGTGCGGAGCGTACCACCCATATATCCGTTCCTGCCCTTTGTGTTCTGCTTCATCCACACTGGTGCTGTCCAAGGCACTGCCATAATCCTGATGTCGGGGTTGATGGCGAGAATCTCTTTCAGCACAGGTATGACATAGTCTTTGTCGGGACCGTTGAGCGAGAAGTTCGACAGTGTCTCGTCCTTTGATGGGGAGTAGGTGTAAGGGCGCTCCGACATGTCGCTTGCACCGATGGAGATGCGCACCACCTGTGCTCCCAGACCTTCTGCCGTGTCATAGAACTCGCGAAGAAGTGCCTGTCGCTCGTCGGTCTGCAGTCGTGTCTTGAACAGTTTGGCACCACCTTCGTTTACCATCCATCCGAAACCGTCGATTGTCTGGTATTCGATATTGTTGTTGATGGTGATGCACTGTGGAGTGGCTGTTCGCGATGCAAACTGCAACTCGTTCTGCTCCTCTAACAGCTGTCGTGTCGCGGGAGATGTGAGCCAGGCTTTTGCCGTCTGGCCGTAGGATACCACCGATAATGACAATAGCACTATTGCAAAGAGAATCTTCTTCATTGTCTATGACCGTTTTTGGTTATGTAATTATATGCTATTAGGCATAAGGCTATTTTTTTTTCCGTCAAGAATTAGAGAATTAGAGAATTTCATTTTACCTGTACTATAAATAATTCTTTGAATTCTCTGAGAATTTTTAGAATTGCCATCCGGATGGAAAAACCCATGCTGAATAGAAAAATTCTCTAATTCTCAAATTCTTGATAAAAAGAAAAATCTTGATAAAGAAATAAGATATCACCTTGTGCCAATAGTATATTATTGCCTTGGGTTAGGTAATTATATGAAATGAGGTTAGCGCATTGCCCAGGCAGAGCCATCGACAGCCATGCGAACCTGCATCAAACCAGCCTGATCCTGTGTGACGCGCATGCTGTGACCATTGATGAATGCATTGATGGTGCCATCACCATTGTAACGGAGCAACTCGGTCTTCTTGCCATTCTGCACGAAGCTCCATGAGTCGGTCTTTGCATCGTGGATGTACATCACCTTCTCGCCCTTCTCGTTGGTCACCTCATAACCGTTCTTCAATGTCTTTACGGCATACATCATACCGTCCTCGCCCATTACATTCTGTGTCTTACCCACATTCTGTGCCATTGGATTTTCGCCCGACCAGAACTCGATGGCGTTGACAACAATGAAATCGGCTGCAGCACAGATCACGTTCACCGGTGTCAGGATAAGATAGATAATCTCGTTGGCAATGCGACTGTTGGTGGCTGTGCCTTCCCATTTAACGATTTTGTTGAACAGAGCGAATGATCCGTAGCATGACGATGTGAGCAATGTTGCTGCACAGAGGCAAGCAATAACAGAGAATTTTTTCATATTACTTAT
>JAUNIK010000389.1 GCA_030523505.1 Prevotellaceae bacterium
GTCTGCACCAGCTGTGCTACTGTTGAGTTCTTCTGTCCGATCGCTACGTAAATGCATATTACGTCCTGTCCCTTCTGGTTCAGGATCGTATCTACAGCGATGGCAGTCTTACCTGTCTGTCTATCGCCGATAATCAGCTCTCTCTGACCTCTGCCGATAGGGATCATTGAGTCAATCGCCTTGATGCCTGTCTGCAGCGGCTGATTTACCGACTTACGATCGAGTACGCCCGATGCCGGACATTCGATAGGTCTTGTCTTCTTTGTAATGATAGGGCCCTTGCCATCTACCGGCTGACCCAGTGCATTTACTACTCTTCCGAGCATGTTTTCACCTACCGGCACCTCTACTACAGTACCTGTAGGTTTAACGATATCGCCTTCCCTGATCTTTCTGTCTGAACCGAGAATTACGGCACCTACATTATCCGGCTCAAGGTTTAAGGCCATACCATAAGTATTTCCGGGGAACTCAAGAAGCTCACCGGACATGCAGCCATCCAGCCCGTAAACTCTGGATATTCCGTCGCCTACCTCGATTACAGTACCAAAATCGGATATTTCCATCTGGCTCTTGTAATTCTTGATCTGCTCCTTTATGACTGCACTTATTTCTTCTGGTCTAAGATTCATCATTTACCTCCCTAGACTAAATGAATTTGGTTGCCAAGGTCTTCCAGTCTCTTTCTGTATGAAAGGTCTATCAGCTTGCCCTCCGCCAGAATCTTGACACCACCTATCAGATCAGTATCCAATTCATTAGTCAGTTTAACGTTTTTCCTGAGAAGCTTGGAGGTCTCTTCTTCAAGCTCCTTTATTTTATCCTCTCCAAGAGGAACTACAGAATAAACTATTCCGTTTGTGAAACCAGCCTCTTCATCAATCAGCTTAATGTACATCTTCAATATGCCCTGAAGATGTGTGGTTCTTCCCTTGTCCACCAGGACATACAGGAAGTTGAGAAAGACATCATCGATCCTTCCCTCGAATATGTTCTTTATGACCTCCTTCTTTTCCCTTGCCGGGATAGATGGATATTTCATAAAGGTTGCAAGGTCCGGCTCCTTCTCAAACAATTCCATAAGGCCGACTGTTTCCTCGAGGATCTCGTCCTTAATGCCCAGGTCTCCTGCCGCTTCAAAGAGTGCAGTGCCATAGGTCCTGTCAACGGTTAACTCTGCCATCCTGTACTCCTTGCCTTATTTATAACTTCGTCAACGACTGCCTCATGACCCTTCTGCTGAATTTCTCCGTCTACGATCTGTTCAGCAGCCATGAGTGCGAGGGCTGCGATCTCACTTCTCATCTCAGCAGTTGCCTTTTCCTTTTCCACTTCGATGTTGTGCTCTGCCTTCGCAATTATTTCGCCGGCTTCTTTGTTAGCGTCTTCTATAATATCCTTAGCCTGCAGATCTGCCCTTTCCTTGGCCTTCCTGATGATTTCGCGGCCTTCTTCCTCAACGTTTGCAATTCGCTTGGAATAGTTCTGCATCTTCTCATCAGCTCTTCTGTTGATGGCCTCTGCACTGTCAAATGCATCCTGTATGGCATTCTGCCTGTCCAGCATGTACTGCCTTACTTTTTCCCAGAAGAAACGCTTTAAGATTAAATATAAGATAACCACATTTGCAACTATCATTAATGTTGACAAATTCAGTTCTATAATACCTGCATTCACAGCATTTCCTCCTTCCCTTTACATGGATAATCCAATGAGTTCGATTTATAGTCTCGACTCCTCTATATGAAAGGATTAGCGAAGAGAAGGATGATTGAAATGATCAGTGCGAAGATACCTGCTGTTTCTGTAAGTGCAACACCGATAAGCATCAGCTTAAGAAGTGTACCCTGTGCCTCAGGCTGTCTTGCTGTACCTTCTACAGTCTTGCCTGCGTTAAAGCCGATACCGATACCAACGCCTGCCATTGCGATCATTGCCAAACCTGCACCGATAGCTGAACATGCCATAATTAAAGCTTCTGGTGTAATTCCTGTCATTTTAATTTCCTCCTTATAATTAATCTTCTACCTGTCTAGCATTTGAGGTGAAGACCATTGTTAACATTACGAATATGTATCCCTGCAGCACCGGTTCGAATAAATCGAAGAACGCGTTGAGCGGCAGTGGAAGTATCAGCTGGAAGAACGGTACCGGAGAACCGACCATGGCTGATAAGGTTTCTAACGCCGAATAGAACAGCGTCATTACGATAACACCGGCAAGCAGATTACCAAAGAGTCGCATTGCCAGAGTAACCGGGAACATACTGTCACTCAGGATGTTCATAGGCAGCATGAACGCATATGGGGACGCCAGTTCCTTGATATATCCCTTTGCTGTTTTGACTCTGACGGCATTATAATGAATCATTACGAATGATATGATCGCAAGTGGCGCAGTCAGATTCAGGTCAGCTGCCAGCGGTCTGCAGTCAAGAAGACCAAGCATGCTTCCCGGGACAAGGAAAATCAGTAAGGTGCCCATATATGGCGCAAATCTCTCGCCTACCTCTCCCATAACATCGCGAACCATGTTGTAGACAAATTCCACTATCCATTCTGCTACGGCCTGAAGTCCCTTAGGAACTCTCTGCATGTTTCTTGTCGATGCAAAGGCGAATATCAGAATGAGTACCGAGAATATCCATCCCCAGACAACGGTTTCTGTTATCGGAACGGGGCCCAGTTGCCATATTATTTTTGGACCTAATTCCATATTCATTCCTCCTTTAATTATTTATTCCAGTCGTCATCTTCATCATCATATACGCTGAGATCATTCCACTTCTTAGGCTCCGTCCAGTCGTTAAGAGGATTTTTCTTCTTCTTGAACAGTCCGTATACGATAAGGTATGTGAACATTATCGCCACATGAAGTGTTACGAATCCGATGGCGCATCCCACGGCTGCTCTGAAGCCGAAGCGGGTGGCAATGAAAAACACGATTCCGTAAATCACAAGTCTTACGAAATAACCGCCAACTATGGGCATGGTGCGCTGCTCACTAACAACCTTCTCCCCTGACAGGACCAGAAGATTGAAATTGAAAGCGGTCACCGCCGTGCCGACGACCAGTCCTCCGATAAAGGGTATGCTGACACCGATTACCGGTATTGAAACAACCAATG
>JAUNIK010000390.1 GCA_030523505.1 Prevotellaceae bacterium
AGTCTTTCAACCCTACAAGCAACATCCGCAAGGTACGTGCGAACTTCTCTCGTGGAACTCGTTTCAAGGACCTCCGCACCAGTGAACTCCCTGTAGAATTCAATCTCGTGCTCACTCGCGAGAAGCAAGCAGAGGCGAAGAAGCAGGTGTACGCATAAGCATTTGTTTGCTGAAAAAAAGAAAGGCAGGGCCCGTTTGGACTCTGCCTTTCAATATAATAAGGTAATAGGGATTTACTCTAATCCGAAGAGAATCTTGAGACCACCGTCAACGCCTGAGAAGCCCATGAACGCCATAGCGAGAAGGCTGGCAGTGACGAGTGCGATTGGCACACCCTTGAACGACTTAGGCACGTTCACGAGGTCGAGCTGCTCGCGGAGTCCTGCAAAGAGAACCATAGCGAGGAGGAAACCGATACCTGTAGAGAGTGCATATACGACACCTTCGATGAAGTTGTAGTCCTTCTGGATGACGAGGATGGCAACACCGAGGATACAGCAGTTGGTAGTGATGAGTGGGAGGAATACGCCGAGTGCCTGATAGAGGGCTGGCATAGTCTTCTTGAGGATAATCTCAATCATCTGTACGAGTGCTGCGATGACAAGGATGAATGCGATAGTCTGAAGATATTCGAGTCCGAATGCATCGAGGACGAATTTCTGGATGACGAAGGTAACGATAGTGGCTACTACGAGCACTGCTGTCACTGCCATACCCATACCCGATGCTGTATCTACCTTCTTTGATACTCCAAGGAAAGGACAGATACCAAGGAACTGAGCGAGAACGACGTTGTTGACGAAGATCGCTGTGATGATGATAAGAATCAAACTTAATACTGAATCCATAGTTTATGCTTTCTTGAAGATTTTGTTGAACAATACGATAAGGTAGCCGAGTACGAGGAATGCACCTGGTGCGAGGACGAACATAAGCATACCGTAAGACTCGCCCCAGAGTGTCTGTCCGAAGATAGCACCTGTGCCGAGGAGCTCACGCACTGCACCGAGGGATGTGAGACCGAGTGTGAAACCGAGACCGATACCGATACCGTCGAAGATTGAGGCAACAGGACCGTTCTTGGCTGCGAATGACTCAGCACGTCCGAGGATGATACAGTTTACTACGATAAGTGGGATGAAGAGACCGAGGCTCTTATCCACTTCTGGAGCGTATGCCTTGATAAGCATCTGAAGCACTGTCACGAGGGATGCGATGACCACGATGTAGGATGGGATGCGCACCATGTCAGGGATGAGCTTCTTGATAAGCGAGATGATGAGGTTGGACACGATGAGGACTGCCATAGTGGCGAGACCCATCGACATACCGTTGATTGCAGATGAAGTGGTACCGAGTGTTGGACACATACCCAAAAGAAGGACGAACGTAGGATTCTCCTTGATGATACCATTCACCAAAACTATTAAGTTACTCATAGTTTTGTTTCCTTTCTTTTAAGTTATTGTTCACAACATGGAGTCTCTGATTCACAACTGTCACCTTCGCAGCATTCGCCTTCGCCTTCACCACAGCAGCAGTCGTCAGACTTAGCCTGTGAAGTGGCACCTGTCTCAGCGTCTGTACCAGCGATTACCTTGTTGTAGGCATTCTGGATAGCAAGGAGGAATGCACGTGAAGTGATGGTAGAAGCAGTGATGGCATCGATGTCACCACCGTCCTTTGAAACTGTGAAGTTGCAAGTACCTGGGTTCTTGCCAAGAATCTTATCCTGGAACCATTCGCCAGCCTTGGCACCGAGACCTGGAGTCTCTGCATGTTCGAGGACTGTGTAACCCTTGATATTGCCTTCTGTATCGAAACCAACGAGAACCTTGAGTGGACCACCGAAACCGTTGCTTGTAGTGACTACTGCCTTACCGAGGTCGTTGCCCTCAGCATCGCCGATAGTGTAAGCTGTGAAGCCTTCGATTTCCTCTGGGTCTGCCACCTGAATATCGTCAGAACCCATAACGGCCTTGATACCAGCAGCGAGGTTGTCAGCATTGATCTTCTCAATCTGAGGTGCAGTGACAGCATTGACCGAAGCCAAAACAGCACCTGCAATGACTGCGATGACTGTGAGCACCGCAACCATGTTTGTTAATGATGATTTAAGCTTTTCCATTTACCTTATTTCTTTGCTGGCACTTCACCGAAGCGCTTTGGTTTGAACTTATTATTGATAAGAGGTGTGAATGCGTTCATGATGAGGATGGCGAACGACATACCTTCTGGGTAAGCACCGTAAGTACGGATGATTACTGTGAGAAGACCGATTGCCACACCATATACGAGCTGACCGTTCTTTGACATAGGTGATGTCACGTAGTCAGTTGCCATGAAGATTGCACCGAGGAGGAGACCACCGCTGAGGAGTTCTGCTACTGGATTAGCATACACTGGGTTAGCGAGGTGGAGAAGTCCTGAGAACACGAATACTGTGCAGAGGATGCTCACTGGGATGTGCCATGTGATGACCTTCTTCACGAGGAGGATGATGAGACCGAGGATGAGTGCTGCACCTGCCACCTCACCAAGACAACCACCTGTGTTGCCGAGAAGCATGTCCTTGACAGAAGCGAGTTGGTCGAGCATGCTTGCATCGCCACTCTTGAATGCTGCCTTCATAATAGAAAGAGGTGTAGCACCTGTCTCTGCATCGAGGTATGCACCGAAGCCCTGACCAGGCACTGGCCATGTGGTCATCTGCACAGGGAACGAGATGAGGAGGAAGGCACGACCTGCGAGGGCTGGGTTGAAGAGGTTGCAACCGAGACCACCGAATGTCATCTTGACTACGCCGATAGCGAACACGGCACCGATGATGACAATCCAAGGTGCGATATTGCTTGGCATGTTGAACGCAAGAAGAATACCTGTAAGTGCAGCAGAGCCGTCGCATACGGTACACTTGTCGCTGCCGAGGAGGAACTTGTTGATAGCCCACTCAGTCAGCACACACGCAGCTACCGAGATAGCTGTTGTTATGATTGCACCCATGCCGAACGAGATGAACGAACAGATGAGAGCAGGTACGAGGGCGATGATTACCCAGTACATGTTCTTCTGAACAGAGTCACCTGAATGGACATGTGGTGAAAGAGAAACTACTAATTTA
>JAUNIK010000391.1 GCA_030523505.1 Prevotellaceae bacterium
GGGTATGTCAGTGCTCGAGTACTTTATCTCTACTCACGGTGCTCGTAAGGGTCTTGCTGATACCGCGATGAAGACTGCCGATGCTGGTTACCTTACCCGTCGTCTTGTCGATGTTTCTCACGATGTGATTATCACCGATGATGACTGTGGTACACTCCGTGGTCTTGAGTGCCGTGCATTGAAGAACGGTGATGATGTTGTAACATCACTCTATGACCGTATCCTTGGTCGTGTAAGCGTTCATGATGTCCTCGACCCACATACAGGCGAGATTATCTGCGCTTCTGGTGAGGAAATCAATGAGGTACGCGCAAAGGCAATCGAGGCTGCAGGTATTGAGATGGTTGAGATCCGTTCGGTACTTACTTGTGAGAGCCGCAAGGGTGTCTGCAAGAAGTGCTACGGCCGTAACCTCGCTACACAGCGCATGGTTCAGAAGGGTGAGGCTGTCGGTGTCATCGCAGCTCAGGCTATCGGTGAGCCAGGTACACAGCTTACTCTCCGTACATTCCACGCCGGTGGTATTGCCGGTGGTGCAGCAGCTAATGCATCTATCACCGCAAAGAACGATGCTCGCATCGAGTTCGATGAGCTCCGTACAGTACCATTCGTTGAGAACGGAGTAGAATGCCAGATGGTTGTCAGCCGTCTTACTGAGGTTCGCTTCGTTGACCCTAATACAGGCATTGTGATGTCTACTCTCCCTGTACCTTATGGTTCATCTCTCTATTTCCAGGAAGGTGACAAGGTTCAGAAGGGCGATGTTATCGCTAAGTGGGACCCATTCAACGCAGTCATTGTATCTCAGGTTCCTGGTAAGGTTGTATTCCAGGATTGGGAAGAGGGTAAGACTTATAAGAATGAAGTTGACCAGACAACAGGTCTTGCTGAGGTAATCATCATTGATTCTAAGGATAAGACAAAGTCGCCTCACTGTGAGGTTGTTGACGAGAATGGTCAGGTATTAGCAACATACAACTTCCCTGTAGGTGGTCATATCGTTGTTAAGGACGGTGAGACTATCGTATCAGGTCAGACTCTCGTGAAGATTCCACGTACAGCAGGTGGTGGTGGTGATATCACCTCTGGTCTTCCTCGTGTTACAGAGCTCTTCGAGGCTCGTAACCCTTCAAGCCCAGCTGTTGTTTCGGAAATCGACGGTATCGTACACATTGGTGCTATCAAGCGTGGTAACCGTGAGGTGTCTGTTACAAGTAAGACAGGCGATGAGCGCAAGTACCTCGTAAGTCTCTCACGCCAGCTCCTCGTTCAGGATGGTGATGCTGTCCGTGCTGGTAACCCACTCTCTGCTGGTGAGATTTCTCCAATTGACATCCTCGCAATCCAGGGTCCAACAGCAGTTCAGGAGTATATCGTGAATGGTGTACAGGATGTATATCGTCTCCAAGGTATCGGTATCAACGACAAGCACTTCGAAATCATCGTTCGCCAGATGATGCGTAAGGTGAAGGTAGAGGAGCCAGGTGATACTTCATTCCTTGAGCAGGATCTCGTTGATAAGCTTGACTTCATCGAGGAGAACGACCGTATCTGGGGCAAGAAGATCGTTGTTGATGCTGGTGATTCGGAGAACCTCCGCAATGGTCAGATGATTACAGCTCGCCGTCTCCGTGATGAGAACTCTTCATTGAAGCGTCGTGACTTGCGTACTGTTCAGGTTCGTGATGCTGTACCTGCAACATCTACTCAGGTACTTCAGGGTATCACCCGTGCTGCACTTTCGACAAAGAGCTTCATGTCGGCTGCTTCATTCCAGGAGACAACAAAGGTTCTCAATGAGAGCGCAATCCGCGGAAAGGTCGATACTCTCGAGGGTATGAAGGAGAATGTAATCTGCGGTCACTTGATTCCTGCAGGTACTGGTCTCCGTCAGTGGGAAAAGATCATTGTTGGTTCAAAGGAAGACTACGAGCGTGCTGAGGCAAACCGTAAGAATGTCCTTGACTATCAGGATTCTTCCCTCGGATAATATTAGTAAAAAAGCTATTCTTAGTATAATTAAAGGGGGCATTACCAATAAGGTTCTGTCCCCTTGCTTATAAAAAACGCGGGATGGGAAAGTCCCGAAAAATATATAGAATTATGGCAGATAACAATAAACCACAGCAGATACAGATCAATGTTGATCCTGCAGTTGCTCAGGGTATTTATTCAAACCTCGCACTTATTGCGCATGGTCCAACTGAGTTCGTATTCGATTTTGCAGCTATGCTTCCTGCAATGCCTAAGGCAAATGTAGGTGCTCGTGTCGTTATGGCACCAGAGCATGCAAAGCGTCTTCTCCTCGCGCTTCAGGATAATGTGATGAAATATGAGCAGCAGTTTGGCACTATTCAGATAACTGCTCCACAGACCGGCCGTACTATTGCTCCATTCGGAAATGGAAATAAGGGCCAGGCATAATTGATTGCTGTTCCGATTTAGAATAAGTATAGAGCGAGGGTGACTGATGTCGCCCTCGCTTTGCAGATTTGCGGAATAAATTCGCGAACATCAAGGTGAAACAGGAGTAGAGCCCTCGTGTTTCGTTGCACCTCTTTAATATATACACGTGCGAGAGCAAATCGCTACGATTGAATCATTAATGCCACCGGAAAGTAACTCAATTTGCATGAAATGAAGCACTTGAAGATGTACTGTAGTGCTAAATAGTGTTAACGAATGTAGAATTTACATAATAGTTCGGCGGTAAGAGCAAAGGAAAACCTAATAAATTAGGTAGTTTGAGAAAAAGTTTGTACCTTTGCACCTCGAAAGGCCAATTATGCCCGCTCCTTTGGGGTGGATTGTGCTATATGCGCTTGTTCGAAGCGTGAAATTGCAGTGTGCTTTGGCCTTGATTGATATGACAAAATTTTAAAATTAATATAAATAACAAATTTAAAAAAGTAAAATTATGCCTACTATTTCACAGTTAGTACGTAAAGGCAGAAAGGACTTGGTAGACAAGAGCAAGTCGCCAGCGTTGGAGGCATGTCCTCAGCGTCGTGGTGTATGTGTTCGTGTTTACACTACAACTCCTAAGAAGCCTAATTCGGCAATGCGTAAGGTTGCCCGTGTTCGTTTGACCAACCAGAAGGAAGT
>JAUNIK010000392.1:0-293 GCA_030523505.1 Prevotellaceae bacterium
ATTTTGGATTCTTTTAGCCACTTTGTACGAAAATTTGCTACAAAAATAGAAAAATCTTTTGTCTTTGTCCGAATTCTTAATACTTTTGCGTCCGAATAATTCGTACAAATGTCGCAAAAGTTAAAACTTTGTACCATTGTTTCGGTACTTATCAGCATCATGCTCTGTTCTGACGCGTCCGCCCAAAGGACGATGAAAGGACAGAGCGCACCATCTCTCTCGGCTGTCAGGACAGACAGCAGCTATGGAGGAGAAATCACCTACAACCAGTACACCTTGGTAGGCATGTGGAA
>JAUNIK010000392.1:303-3099 GCA_030523505.1 Prevotellaceae bacterium
TGGCGTAAGAGTCTCAGACTATACGCTGGCCACCACTACTGAATATCCACTCGAAGCCATACAGATCACAGCAACATCATCCTACCTGGCAAGAATAGCAGCCACTCGTTCAAGACGTCTCAATCTCTATGGAGGTGGCGGCATCTTCCTCGGCTACGAATTCTTTGACCCCTTCAGGAAACTTCCAGAACACATAGTCACCGAATCGAAAAGCGGCTGCTTCGTCTACGGCATCCTTGCCAATACGGAGCTTGAGTTCTTTTTGTCAAGACAGTTCGCAATCGTCGGGACCGCTGCAATCCCGATCAACTTCCAGTCACAGACAGGATGGTTTCACTGGGAAGCAGGAATAGGTATAAGAATCAACATCTAAACATATGACAACCGGAACATTCATAACATTCACATTGACATTATCGGCAATCTTTGTTCTCCTGACCATAGAGATTGTCAGGCGTTACAAGATATATAGAAGAGAAAAAGCCCAGGAGGAAGCAACTCTTCATCACCCACGCATCGAAGCTATCAGCATCATAAAGAAAGTTCTACTTGATGAAGGCGAAGCCAAGACTATTCCAGTAAGCATTCTTCCAAAAGAATGCATTGATGAAATCGAAGTGGAATACACAGAGCATGACATCTGCAAGGTAGACATCATTGACGAAGGGCTCATGCTCACGGCGCTGAAACAAGGCAAGATCATTCTCACGGTCCACTCTGGTGAAGTCAGCGAACGCTGCCTTGTCTGCGTCAGGAAACGTCTACACCTGGACATTATGCTAAAGACTGACCAGAGTGGAGACAATGTAGGCGAAATGACAGCATATCTTCAAAGCGATGAAGAGATATTCTACAGATGCCAGGTCCTCTTCAATGTCACAGTCGACGGCAAAAACCGATATTTCTTTGCGAACAAAGGAAATAAGGAGAATTGCTTCGTGTCAAACTTAGAGGAGACGATCCCACATGTAGGCGAAGAACTCAATAAACTACGAAAGCAAGAAGGTCGCATCCAAAGCCTGCGTCTCTGGGTGACCAACCTGAAGTACGACGAAGACAGATACCATATCGTCATAAAGAACAGATATAAGGCCCACCACTACTGGTGGAAGAAATACGACAAGTAAAAGCAAGTCTGTCGTCTCTACAAAACTATCGGCCAATCTGGCCAGGCACTACACAACATTCTAACATTTTTCATCCAACGACAGACTCAGGGAGATCTGCCGGGAGGCACGTCTCCCTTTTTCAATCAAATCACAATGAAAAAACTCATAATTATACTACCGCTGCTTCTGTTCATGGCCTTCAGCAGTCATGCTCAGAACGCATCCATCAGCACCAACATCATCGGGTATGCTGATTTGCTCACAATCAATGCTGAAGGATCTTATGGCTTTGCACGCCACTGGACAGCCAATGCCGGGTTCCAGTTTAACCCATGGTCATTCAAGGGTGACTGGGGCGAAGCAAGAAATGACCGACGAACCGTGTATGCAGGAGCCCGCTACTGGCTCTGGAACATCTATTCTGGATGGTGGTTCGGCGGGAAACTACAATGGGAGGAGTACAACCGAGGCGGATTCAAGTACCCGGAAACGGAGGAAGGAGATGCCTATGGAGTGGGCGCCGCAGCTGGATATTCCCTGATGCTCCATAGAAACATCAACCTGGACTTCGGACTTGGCCTGTGGGGCGGTTACAAGAAATACACGGTCTACAGGTGCCCGACATGCGGCAAGATCGAGGAACAGGGCGAGAAGGCATTCATAATGCCCAATGACTTCCAACTATCACTGGTATTCACATTCTAGACACACATGATATGAAACGACTTATTCTTTCACTACTGACACCTATGATCCTGCTGGCTTCGTGCAACGAGCCGATGGAGATCAAGGACTGGTCCTTTGAAATAAGCGCCCAGGCTGTATTCAACGAGCAGGACATGAAATCGACGCTCTACCTCAAGCTGGACAAGGGATGTCCCGAACAGGCATACAAGGTCACATACACCATTGATGACGATCCATCGACTTCAGCCACTGAGCAGATCAAGTTCGATGACGCATTCAAGGCAAGCATCAAACTGCCAGATCTGGAGGTCGGAGACCATCAGATCACCTTGCAATACACAACGGAGAACTTCCAGTTCCAAGGGCATTGTGACTTCAAGGTCACAGTCGGAGAATTCAAGATACATGCAGAGGTCAATACAGGTTCAACTACTAGTTCCGCTCTGCTCGTCAGCCTAGTCCAGGGACGCAGCACTGAACGCTACAGCGTCAAGGTATGTATCGAAGACAAGGTAGTAGCCCAGCAGGAGAACATAAACTTCGAGAAGACTCCTATCGTCAGCCTTGCTCTTCCACTTCTCAGACCAGGTGAGCATAAGACTGAAGTCACCATTTCTGACGGTAGGGCGACAAAAGAGATGGAAGTCAAGTTCACAGAGCCACTGCGACAGCCTAACCTGGACATGGCCATCGAGAGAAGTGCAAGTACAGGAAGAACCAGATTCAAGATCACCAGCAATCCATATAACCTCTCAGTAGCAGTCTACGACTCACTTGTTGTCAAGGGACGCTGCGACTACCATGTATGCAGCTACATTGAAGACCATACCGAGAACAAGACCGCATATAAAGAGATGTGTGACATCGTTGAGATAGACAGATTTGTCCCTGCCATTGGCACATGGTACAACCTTACGGACACCCAGACCAAAGAGGATATCATCACCAGCCAGTTCATGGAGAACAGGATGGGATTCCAGTGCGTGGCTCTCAGCGAGTA
>JAUNIK010000007.1 GCA_030523505.1 Prevotellaceae bacterium
CGATAAATGGATTTACATAGTCAGCAGGAGTCTTCTGCTGTGCGTTGGTAAAGGACGCAACCAAGAGCAAAGCAGCAAACAGCCCCCCTCTAATCCCCCCGATAAGGGGGAGGTTGTAATTACCGAAAGATAGAGATCTTGTTTTCATATCTGATTGTTATTTTGTTACTTTATATGTTCTTACTCCGTGTTGTGGCAGACTGACATTGAATATGCTCTTTTCACCTTCTTTTCTTACTTCCAGTTCCTTGCCTTCATTGTCGAGGAAATCAACTTCCACCACGCGCTTCACATCACCAGCGACACATACCGACTGCGAACCGGCATTGTGGCGAGTCTGGTGCAATCTGACGAAGATATCATCGCCTTTGTTGATGACATTCACTAACTCAAAGCCGGTATCCGTAACATCAATGAACGACTCCGACTTCTGAATGTCCGAATAACTGTTCAGAGCAATGAGCGGTTCGTTCCAACTGGTGCAAATCTGATTCATCACTGTTACCGATGCTTTTCCATCGCTATCGCCTTCGCTTTCGCTATCGCCTTCGCTAACCTTATACGGCATAAGGGCATAACGGAATGTTGTCGGACCGTTAATCCTATAATCGCGTCCCCAAAGGCCAGGACCGGAATACTGGGCAGTGAGTGCCAGCGGGTAGTCTTTGCCGAAACTATAAGATGTGGTATGGTCGGTGAGAAGACCAAGGCATTGGTTGCCTACGTTCTCCGAGTTTCTCCTCGGGGTAAGGCTCACCCACTCCACAATGACATTATGCTTTATGCTGTCCCAATCGTTGAAGAAAGTGTTGTCGAGTTTGCTTTCGCACACATCAAACGGTGCATTCTTGAAGAGTTTTGCATCTTCGAGCGATGTTGGGAACATCAGTGAAAGGGCATAGCGTGTATCGTAGAAGGTGGTACGCTTGTCGCTCTTTGCTTTCCTCATAGGACGAGTGAAATCACCAATACGCTGGTTTTCCTTCCAATCGATTTTCATAGAACAGTCAACAAGCGGACTTCCTTCACGGAGAGTCATTGTCTGCTGGAACTTTGTACCAGCGATATCTCCCTCTATGCGAATGCATTTCACCAAAGCATTATCTTCAAGTACGGTCACCGTTGCCGGCTTTTCCTTTGATGAAATGAAACGCTTCTGCTGATCAAAGAATCCACGGAGTTCACCGAAAGCATATTCCGACTGGTTATCGATATACTCATAACCGGTTTCTTTCAGAACAAACGACTTCACTACTCCACCCTTCTGCAAATCAACGACAATGCGCACACAATCGTTTTCCATCACACACTCCTTCTTGCCAACCTTCACCGACTTTGTTATTGCTGGATCCACAAGTTGGTCGTTAGTAATAAGGACATATCCAAAGGATGGAACATCGACCTTCACATCCATATAGCGACCATCGGCAAGACCGACATTGATAACCTCTGTACGACGGAAACCTGATGTGTTGAACACCTTCAAGGCTGGTTTGCCATACTCCTCATACGAAGCAAAAGCCGAATCGATGACTCTCTTTGAGAGTTTATTGGCATCGGAAGTCCACAGTTTCACATTGTCTGCCCAGTTGCCACGGGCGTTCAGACGGTTATAAGGCACAATCCAACAGTCGTGATGCTGCGAAAGGAGCAACTCACGCCAAGCCTCATCGATATCAGCCTGATTTGGGTGGAAACCGTTAGCCAGGAATGCCATCGAAGCCATTTTCTCTGCCTGAGGAATAAGATATTCCGAGACACGGCACTGTTGAGCCAATCGCTGCATTACCTGTGTGCCCCACATCAATCCTGGACGTACATCCTCTTGCGAGAAATGGTAATCATCAGTGGTTGCACCTACGCTTTGCTCTTCTATATATTTTGTCCAACGGGTATATTTCGTGCCTCGCAACTTGCGTTCCACACTACCAATCCAAGGTCCATTGGTCCATCCTGCATCCTGATAGGTCATTGCGACAGGATTCTTGATGCCATAATCAAAGCAAGCCTTGAAGAACTCTGGTGAGTTGCCCCATCCGGCAGTCTGCCATACGGAATTCTTTTCCAGTTCCTCGCAGGCATAGCGCGGAACCGACACGAGTGATGTTCCGTCAGGACCAATGAAGTTCACCAGTTCACCACCATAAGGAGCACTATATCCTCCCCAACAAGTGTTAGGGCATTTCAGTACTGCATAGCGGAAACCAAACTGGCTCAAAATGCCCGGCAGGCAACTGGTGAAGCAAGGTTCCTCGACAGAATATGTAGCGATAAGAACTTCCGGAAAATGCTGGCGGATTTTCTTCATGCCGTACTCAAACTGGCGGATGATGCTCTCGCCAGTGGTACAATATAAATATGATTGTGCGTACGAAGGGTTGGTGTACTCCGCCTGTGCCGTCTTCAACTTCTCCTGAAAAGCACGGTAAGCCTCGGGAGTCTTAACCATAACGGTGTCCCAGGTCTCTGGTTCAATCTCAAGACCGATATACCAGTCAGGGTGCTGGTTCATCTGGTCAACCATGAACTGGGTGTAGGTCATCAGTGGATAATGACCATAAACTCCTCCATGGAAGCCGTCAACGAAATATTTCTGCTGCGCCTGAACAGCCGGGAAGGATAGTGTGAGAACTGCTAAGATTGTCAGTAAATACCTTTTCATAAGTTTCTGTTGTGTATTGAATTATTTGTTGAGAAACGCCTTCGTAGCACAACGCACGAGAAGAGGACTGATCATCAGCACTCGTAATGCATCGACCTGCGGAGTAAACGGCAGGAGGGCGATATAGGCAATCAGTACCACAGTATATACAAGCCATACCTTCTTATACCACGCACGTTTTCTCGCTGCAAGCCAAAGGATGACTGGCAACGGATTGAGCACAAGGAGATTCCAGTTGTGAGATGCTCCAGTCATATCCGAAATGACACTCAGATAGAAAATCACGATACCCGCAATGGTTTGAAGAGCAAGGAGGATGATGTCGAAACCTACGACAACGCCTTTTGCCTTCTTCTTCCATTCGAGAAGAGACACGATGATAGCGAGAAGAAGTACAACAGCGAAGAATGACCAAGGTGTGAACAGCCAGTCTTTATAAACAAGTCCACTTTCGTTGACGACCTCTGGTTCTCCTTTAAGGAAAGGGCGTTCTGTGCCGTCAGCAGCCACGAACTTTGCGTCCTGCATAGCAGGAACGATAAGTGTTGGGCCCATCTTATCACCCATATAGCCAGTCTCATCACCACCGGCACCAAGGATTGTCGTCCAGAAGAAACCTGTCCAAGGGCGATGCTCAGAGATTACATTGATGAAATTGCGATATGTTCCTGTGATACCATGATTCAGTTCGCCCCACTTTATCTCTTCATCGCCGAGACAACGCTCCAAAGCCAGCATACTCATTGAAGAACAGTTGGTCTTCAGATAATTGTACTGGCGGTAGGCGCCCTGACTGATTTCTCCATCGAGAATCTGCCAGAGGGAACGAACCTGTTCAACGGTAAGGTTTATTTCGTAGTTCTTTACGCCTCGCTTCAACTCCTGGTATTCCTTTATGAAAAGAGGTGTTTTGATTGCTGCATACTGCCCCTTTCCTTTTCCACGGAACATTGCGACCTCGTTGGCAAGATTATCATCGAGACTATATGTATAGCAGAAGTCAAGACCGGCCGAAGGACATTGCAAGCGAATCACACAATGGCCGTAGGAAGAATAAAAATCGAGGCCCGGATCGGCAATGAGAAAACTGGCATGCAGGTCGGTTGGAAGTGCTGGCTGAGCAACGGAATCAGTCTGTTCGGAGGTCTGTTCCTGTGCAAAAGCACTATTGCTTGCGAACAGGGAAATGGACAATATAATGAATAACCGGTTTAAGATAGTCATAGGCTTTTTAATGGACATAATATTTCTATTTGCAAATTTAGCTAATAATTCCAAATAAAACAATAAAACCCGAACAGAATTGCATAAAAAAAGAACCAACATACTATGTATGCTGGCTCTTTTATGTATTATTTCCTTTGTTCTTACTTGTTGATGAACTTGGCTATACCGAGTTCATTCTGCGCTCGACAAAGTAAAAACAAGCTTTTCCTTTGTTCTTACTTGTTGATGAACTTCTTACCGTTTACAACAACGATACCCTTTGTGCTCTCGTTAGCACGAACACCAGAAATAGTGTATGCAGCATCGTTATCAACTGGAGCGAGTACGCTGTTAACACCAGAAGCCTCACCATCGAACTTTGGATACTCAGCACCCTTCTCACGGAAGATTACATATACCTTTGTATCAACATCACCTGTCCAGTAAGAGTCGTCTGCAAGGATAGCCTCACGTGCACCAGCAGACTCACTGTTACCATCTTCTGCATGATTAACATTGTTAACATTGATCATGTTACCATCAGCGATGTTTGCATAGAAACCGAAATCATAAACACGGTCAGTCTGGCCTTCACCTGTCATAGGAAGGAAGCAGTCAGCTGCTGTATAAACAGCATTCTCCTCTGTCTTGAGAACACCTGCGAGACATACGAACTCGTAGTCAGACTCTGGCTCTGCATAAACGATTGCCTCGTAAGTACCGATCTTACCACCGAAACTTCCTTCAGCAGCATCATCACCACCACCATTCTCACCACCTACATACTTCAAGAAAGCTGTCTCATCGTAGTCTTCAGACTGAGCCTTAACATAAGCCTTGTCACCTTCCTTAACATCAAGGTAAACAACACCTGAACCTGCTGGGCTAACCTCAGCTGTTACATAGAGAGCCTTGTAAGGAGTTGTAGCACTTGCACTTGCAGCAAGCATAACACCTGCAATAAGAGTAAAGATTTTCTTCATAAAAAAGAGTTTTTAGTTGATTTATAAAATTGTTAATTAATTAAACTTCTTACTTTTGCACCACAAAGATATAACAAAAATCTGAAACAAAAACACTTTTTGAAAGAAATTATTGTTTTCAGTTGTTTTATGCAGTACAATTATCGATTGCAAAGATACGCAGAAAAAGACGCCACCAATATAAAAAAGGAAGAGAAAAATATAAAAAATGAACCAATATTGGCTTTTACACACAATATTGGCCCATTTCTACGGAAAAAATCACCTTTTCCGCTATTTCAAATCATTTTGAATGAACTCCTTTGGCAAAAGGCCGAACTGCTTGTAGAAACACTGAGTGAAATACGATGGTGATGTGAATCCTACCATATAGCATACTTCATTGACCTTGTAGTCTTTTGTCTTCATAAGATATGCTGCTCGTTTCAATCGCTCAATTTTTATATAGTTGTTTGGAGTGAGGTTGAAGATACCGCGGATCTTTCTGTTCAATCCTGTACGACTCATGAACATTTCGCTTGCCATCTCTGTGATACCAAAGTCGCTGTTGCCAAGATTTTTCTCCATCACCTTTTCCAGACGTTCAATAAATTCTTCGTCAACACGGCTGAGAGTTACCGTCTCCGACTGGGTGAAAGGCGACTGGGCATAAGCAACCTTAGCACTCTGGCGGGCACGAAGAAGATTCTTCAATGTAGAGAGGAGGTAATCCATAGAGAACGGTTTCTCAATATAGGAATCTGCTCCCGACTCCATTCCCTCAATCTTGGCAGAATCGAGAGTCAACGCCGTAAGAAGAATGAACGGAATATGACTGGTGTTGACATCTTCCTTGACAGCACGGCATAGACTGAATCCGTCCATTGGTTCCATCATAGCATCACTGACGATAGCATCGACATCCCGGTTTTCCAATATAGCAAGGGCTTCCTCGCCATTGTTGGCTGTCACTATATTATAATAATGTGAGAGTTTCTGCTTTTCATATTGCTGCATCTGCAGATTATCCTCGACAATGAGAATTGTAGGTGCCGATTCTTCTACCGTTGCCTGTGACTCATCTTCACTATTCTGCTCTTCCAAAGCATCACCAGCCAGTTTCACTACTTCTTCCTGGTTTACTGGCAACGACAAGCAGAATACATTATACTTGGCGTCATCGAGCATCTGGAGCGTTCCACCGTGGAGTTCGGTCATTGTTCGTGCCAGAGCAAGTCCTATACCTGTACCAGCAACATTTGATGGAACTTCTTCTCCACGGACAAAAGGAGCAAACATTGCTTCACGCATAGCCTTTGGAATAAGATTTCCGTCATTGCGGAGCAGCAACTGGAAATTATCGCCATTCAGTTTGACTTCAATATCAATCTCCTTCTCACAGTATTTCACAGCGTTGTTGACGAGATTACTCACCACCTTTGTCACACTTTCCTTATCAACATAAGCATATATCGGTTCTTCCGGCAGGCTTGTTTTCAGTTCGATTCCCTTCTCACGCATCAGTGAGGTAAAACGTACATACACAGCCTGAACGAGCGAATTTATATTGCATCGTTCAAAGTTGAGCTTCAATCCATCGCGTTCTGCTTTGCGGAAATCCAGAAGTTGGTTGGTCAAGTCGAGCAGTCGGTCAACATTCTGCTCCATAATACCAAGATCCTCTTTTGCGCCCTTGTCATCAATCTTTTTCTTCAGGATATTCTCCAATGGAGCTTTGATAAGAGTCAGCGGAGTACGAATCTCATGGGCTACATTGGTAAAGAAGTTGATCTTCGACTGATATAGTTCTTGCTCTTTCTCGTGCTCAAACTTCTCCATTGCCAGACGGCGATGCATCTCTGAGCGTTGGGTAAGGAATCGCCAAGCCACATAGGCAAATGTCAGCGTGAAGATGATATAGAAGAGCCATGCCCACCAAGTGAAATAGAACGGAGGATTTACCACCACTTCAAGTTCATAGGTAGCCCCCATTGCTTCGTCTTTTGCCGAAACAAGGCGCACAAGGAGTTTATACTTGCCGGAAGGGAGGTTGGTATAATGGATTCTGTTTGGTGGAGCGAGATACTGCCAGTCCTTGTCGAATCCATCGAGTTTATATTCCATCAGTGCCTGACGGCTATCACCGAACAATAATGGCGATACAGTAAGAGTGAACGAATTCTGACTGTGTGAAAGTCGCAAGCGCTTTGTAGTGACGATATTCTCCTCAAGAGGCGTTCCCTCTGTGAAGTTGTCCACCACATTATTATTAATCTGGAGTTCAGTCGCTACGATGTTTGCCTTACGCGAATTTTCGTTGAAACGCTCAGGATTGAACGACACAAAACCATTAAGACTGCCCGCATAGAGATTGCCGTTTCGGGCACAGAATGCTGACTTATAGTTGAAATTATTGTCCAACAGACCATTAGCAGTACGGAATGTTGTAGATCCACCTGTCTTTGAGTCGTAGCAAATCAGACCATCATTAGTGGTAAACCATAGTTTGCCTGCTTTCTCCTCCATTATACCATAAACCATACGGCGTGGATTGTCTTTCGGAACAGGCACATACTGCATTTTACCGTTTTTGTAGCAATATACACCGCCATTCTCCGTTGCCACCCATGTCTCGCCATTTTTACGGCAGAAAATTTTCATAATATTGTTTGAAGCCAGCGAGTGGTTCTCCACATTGAACTCCGTCCATTTTCCCGACTTTGCCGAACGCATAAGCATTCCTCTTCCATAGGTACCAATCCACAGATTACCGTTGGTGTCTTCGTTCACATCATAGACAATGGTGTTAGGAATATTGCTTAAGTAATTGAACTTACCGTTCTCATAGGTGCACACGCCTGAAAGGGTACCGAAATACATCTTTCCGCTCTTTGAACGGTAAGCGACAAAGATATCATTGTCGAGCAAAGCCCCTGGTTCACCATTCGACAAGAATGACTTGACAACCTTTCCTGTATGTGTATCGAGGAGTTTCAGACCAAACGAGAATGTTCCCACCCAAAGCATATCGCCATCGGCACAAAGTCCATGGATATTAGGAAACGCGGCACTTTCAGGAATATAACTGATTATACCTGTCTCGGGATTATAACGGTTCAGTCCGTGATCCTCAGTACCAATCCATATCGTTCCGTTGTTGTCCTCCACCATCTCTCTCACACGTCGTCCGTGGAGTGAGTTCTCCTTGTCGGCACGAGGGAAGAACGATTCGAAATTGGCTGTTTTGTGCGAGGAATAGTTCACACCACCGAAATATGTTCCTGCCCATAAACCACCATCCCTATCGCGGAATACTGTCTGTATAGGGTTGTCGGAAAGGCTGAACGGGTTGGTGGCTTCATAAGAGTAATGCTCCACTACCTGTGTGAGCATCTCATATACATATAGTCCGTCCTCAGTGGCTGCCCACAATTCGTTGCCATTTCGCAACAAAGCATGTGTATAGTTGCCTTTTGCCCCTGCCTCAGGCATCAGTCGCGAGAGAATTCCCTTATTTACATCAACAACACTGACTCCTAATGTCTCGGTGCTGACAAACAACTGATCTTGCTCGGCTACTACGATGCCAGTGATTTTCGAATTCGGGAAATACTCATGTCCATCGCGGTCGGTAATCATCATCGCGTCACTGAGATCGGACTTCATCTTATAGAGTGCACCACTGAAAAATCCCACCCACAAGTTACTGTTCTCATCGACAGTCATACAGGTTATCTGCACTCCTGGAGACAAATCGGCATTATTTATGAGTTCGCCGGTCTTTGTATCGTAGCGGAAAATACCCTTCGGGAAACTTGAAATATAGACATAGTCACCACCCGAAGTAATACAGTTCACAGCACTGGTGATGCCAATGCCTTCGCGTGTCTTTGCCGAAAAACTTTCAAAAGCATCCTTCGAGGTGTCATAGACAAAAAGTCCGGCATCGGTTCCCACCCAAAGACGACCATCAGGACCTTGACAGAGAGCATTGATGAAATCGCTCTTCAACGAACGGTCGAGAGTATCGGCATAGTATTTCTTGAAGAAGAGTCCGTCGAAACGGTTGAGTCCGTTCTTTGTTCCAAACCAAATGAAACCCATATTATCCTGGGCAATGGCAATCACAGTGTTGTGCGACAAGCCATTGCTCATATCATAATGAGTGAAATCATATCGGGCTGTCATCGTCAGAGGGAATAACGACAACAGTAACATTAGGACGCAAAGAACGGATTTCTTCATATAAGAGATATTATTTGTGAAGCCTTTTATTATTTAGCATTGCGGACAGCCACACTCACACGTGAGTCGGCACATCCATAATAGAGATACCACTTATCGTTCATAGGCACAAGACCTTCGATGAATACTGTGCCTGCTGGATACTGGCCACTCTTCTCAAAACTTGCCTCAGGAATGAAGAATGGTTCATCAAGACGGTCGAGAACCTTTGTAGGATCGTTCTTGTCCCAGAGAATCTGACCAGCACAGTAAGAGTTTGGTGTGTAGTTTGAATCTGTGCCCTTACCAGCAAGGTTCTTTCCATTGTACATAAGGATGATACCATCGTCGGTCATGATTGCAGGAGGTCCACATTCTGTGAGTTGTGAATCGAAGTAACCCTCGCGTGGGTCGATGAAATGCACGAGTTCTCCCTTGTCGTCAACCATTGGAGTCCAGTTGATAAGATCCTCAGAGGTTGCGATATTGATGAACTGCTCTCCCCAGTACATCCAATACTTACCATTGATCTTTGCAATGACCTGACGACCGAAACGGTCGATCTTGGTTACGATTGATGCTGATTTAGAGAAATGAAATTCGAACTTTCCGTTATAAGCCTTCTTGAAAGGTGAACCGTATTTCTGCCAAGTGACAAGGTCGCGTGAGGTAGCCACACCAAGACGGGCACACTTACGGTTCCACTGGGTGTACATCATTACATAAGTGCCATCCTCGGTCATAGCAACTCGTGGATCCTCGCAACCACCACCGTTCTCATTGAAAGCCTGTGCATCACCACCAGGGAACATCACTGGTGCGGAATTGCGCTGGAAATGGAGTCCATCGGCACTTGAAGCATAACCGATACGCGATGTACGAGTGCCTATACCCACTGCCGAATTGTCCTCTGCACGATAGAGCACAACGATACGGCCATTGATGATGGTAGCAGCAGGATTGAAAGTATCGCTATCTTCCCAACGCATCACTTTCTGCTTCATAGGACAGAAGAACACACTGTTTGTATCAGGTGAAATCACTGGGTTGACACCCTCAGGGCGAACGAAGTCGAGCCAAGCCCATTTCTTCTCGCTGTTAGGAACGTGCTGTGCAAAAGCAGATACCGACATCAGTACAGCAAACGCCACAAGGAATAATTTAGAAAATCTGTTCATATCTTCGCTTTTAGTTATAATGTGCAAATTTAATAAATAGTTTGCTCAAATCTAAAAAATTCTGCAATGAATATATCAAAATACGACCAATTTACCATTTCCGGCCTTTACACCTACTATAATATATATAGAAGAGACTGGTTTTGCTCACCCATAGGCATAAAAAAGTGGAGCACGGTTATGGCTCGCTTGCCGCCGGCTCCACAAAACTTATGGAAACATTTGGGAATGTCAAACTATTATTTTTCAATCAAGGTGGAACATAATTCTTCCCTTAAGTAATAATTTGACGCCTTTTTACCGTAAAGGTTTAACAAGAAGATGATATTTTTTCCCAGATATGACATATAGAACAGAAAAAGCCCCGCAGAGTTAACTGCGAGGCTAATTTTCTTGTATTTTGTAGTGGGCAAATTATCAACCCACCGAAAAACTCATTGCCAAAATTACTTTATGTATTCAGCGAAATCGGTCAGGCGCATATCACCCTTGGTGAGGTATGTGTCGTGGAATGCGAGTGCTGCACGCATAGACTGTGGCTCGTGACCCATTGGAGCGATATGATTCAGATAGTCGCGGAGCAATGGCTTATAGTCTGGATGAGCACAGTTCTCGATAACTTCCTGCGCACGGCGCATAGGACCCTTACCACGGAGATCGGCAATACCCTGCTCGGTGATAATGACATCGACATCGTGCTCAGTTGAGTCAACATGGCAACACATTGGAACGATAGCCGAGATCTTTCCGCCCTTGGCTACTGAAGGGGTGTAGAAGATACTGATACTTCCGTTACGCTCGTAGTCGCAAGAACCACCGATACCGTTCATCAGTGCCGAACCACAAACATGACTTGAATTCTCATGACCGTAGAGGTCGCACTCCAATGCAGTGTTCATGGCGATAACGCCGAAACGGCGAATCAACTCAGGTGAGTTTGCCAGTTCCGATGGACGGAGTGTCAAGTGCTTCGAGAAGAAGTCCATATTGTCGTAAACATGCTGGATGCACTCATTGGTACAAGTCATTGCTGCGCACGAAGCCTGCGAGATAAGCCCTTTCTCAATGAGATCGACAACAGCATCCTGTACTACCTCCGAGAACACTTCCAACTGTGGCAACTTACCCTCACACTGACCGATGGCCTTGAAGATAGCATTGCCCGTGGTGCCTACACCACTCTGGATTGGGAACATGCACGATGGTATGTGACCCTTCTTCATATCCGAGATGAAGAAGTCAACGACATTCTGACCGATGGTGCAGAGTGCCTCGTCAGGATCCTTGAATCCACGAGCCTCCTCTGGAGTGTTGGTCTCGATGACTCCGACAATCTTCTTTGGATCGATAGAGACATAGTTCACACCGATGCGACCACCGACAGAGAGCAGTGGAATAGGTTGGCGGTTTGGATATTCTGCACACTCATAAACATCGTGCAGGAACTTTGACTTTGGCGAGTGGAAATGGTTCAGCTCGATAAAGATACGCTTTGCCAGACGGACGATAGTTGGGACAATACCTCCGGCTGTAGTGAGATATGCCTTGCAGAGGTCAGCACCCTCCTCAATCTCAGAACACTCGATTATAGCCCAGTCTATCTCACCATAATAGCCACGGCGAAGTCGCTCTGCCACATGACCGAGGTGCATATCCTCGTAGTCGATCTCACCGAGGTTGGTGTGGATGCGGAAGTCCTTGTTTGTAGAGAATGGTCCACGGAACTTGATAGCCTGTGCGACAGCCATATCACCCTCGAGACTCTGGCAACCGGAAGCACCGGTGATGATACCAATCTTATAAGGTTCGCCCTGCGCGTGAAGAATCTCCGCACGCTTGCGTACCTCACGGATGATATCCTTTGGAATACCGTTTGGAGTGAATCCGCTGAATGCCACATTGGCATCATTATCAATCATTTGGGCTGCCTGAGCAGCAGTCATTCTATTGTATCCCATTACTTCACCTCCCAGATATCGTTGGTTTCAAGGAGTTCAGCGAAGTTATGATACTTCTTTGCTGCCTTTACCTCTTCAATCTGTGCTGTAACACAATCGTCGTATGTTGGTGCGTCAACATCGCGGATAACACCGAGAGCGAGTGGGAATCCATCGCCGTTGCCCATAAGAGCAAGCTTTGTCTGGAGGGTGTTGTCCTCGCAGTGAGCATCGTGAACGAGAATATCATCGATGGTGTATCCGTCCTTGCCGATTTCTACTACCTTCAATGAGAATCCGTCCTGAACAAGACCGAACTCTGAGTTCTCACCGAACACGAGTTTCTCGCCATGCTTCACATAGATAGCGTTCTTCGCACGACCAGCCTTGTCGTAAACCGACTGATGAGTACCATCGTTGAAGATTACGCAGTTCTGCAGAACCTCAATCACGCTTGCACCCTTGTGCTCGTTGGCTGCCTTGAGCACCTCAACGGTGTGTGCACCATCGGTAGCAACAGTACGAGCGAAGAAATGACCGCGGGCACCGAAGCAGAGCTCTGCTGGACGGAATGGATCCTCGACAGTGCCGTAAGGACTCGACTTGCTGACGAAGCCTCGTGGCGAGAGTGGTGAATACTGACCCTTTGTCAAACCGTAGATACGGTTGTTGAGGAGAATCATATTGAGGTTGATGTTACGGCGGTTGGCGTGGATGAAGTGGTTACCACCGATAGCCATACCGTCACCATCGCCTGAAACCTGCCAAACGGTGAGCTCAGGGTTTGCAACCTTCACACCGGTAGCGATTGCTGCTGCACGACCGTGGATAGTGTTCATGCCATAGGTGGCCATATAATGAGGCAGACGCGAAGAACAGCCGATACCCGAGATAACGGCAGTATTCCATGGATCTACACCTATCTCTGCCATCGCTTTATGGAGTGAAGCGAGGAAGAAATGATCGCCACAACCAGGACACCATCTTGGCTGTCCCTTTTTGAAATCAGAAGCTGTATATGCCATAATGTATGTCCTTTCTATTATTTATTGATGATTTCGTTGAAAGCCTTCACCAATTCGTTTACTTTGAATGGCTGGCCCTTTACTTCATTATACTGTGCAGGACAGAATCCATCGACCTTCATACGGAGATAGCCTGCCAACTGACCCATATTCTGCTCTGCCACAACAACCTTCTTGTACTTTGTGAGTACCTCTGCGGTGTTCTTTGGCAATGGGTTGATGTAACGGAACTGTGTCATTGCAACCTTCTTGCCCTGTGCACGGAGTTCATCCATAGCAGCACGGAGATGACCGTAGGTTGAACCGAAACCAACGATGAGGAGGTCTGCATCGTCCTTGTCGCCAAGAACTTCAAGGTCTGGCACCTGAATATTATCAATCTTTGCCTGACGCTTGCGAGTCATGAGGTCGTGGTTCTCTGGTGCTGTAGAGATTGCACCAGTCTTATCGTCCTTCTCAAGACCACCGAGGATATGCTGGAAACCTTCACGACCAGGAACAGCCCAATAGCGGGTACCATTCTCTGCGCGCATATATGGAGTCCAAGTGCCCTTCATCTCCTCTGGAACGTATGGAGGGTTGATGCCATCCATCTCAGCGAGGTTTGGCAACTTGAACGCGCCCGAACCGTTAGCAATATATGCATCGGTGAGGAGCACTACAGGAGTCATGTGCTCGAGGGCCATCTTTGCTGCATCGTAGGCTGCATAGAAACAGTCGGTTGGAGTGAGTGCTGCGATTACTGGCATCGGACTCTCACCATTACGGCCGTAGAGTGCCTGAAGAAGGTCGGTCTGCTCTGACTTTGTTGGAAGACCTGTTGCAGGACCGCCACGCTGAACATCGAGAACTACCAATGGGAGCTCCATGATAACAGCGAGGTTCATTGCCTCAGACTTCAGACAGATACCAGGACCAGATGTTGATGTCACTGCCAGAGCTCCGGCGAACGAAGCACCAACGGCTGATGCACAACCGGCAATCTCGTCTTCACACTGAACAGTGGTAACACCCAACGACTTGTGCTTTGACAACTCGTGGAGAACATCTGTTGCTGGGGTGATAGGATATGAACCGAGGTAGAGTTTCAAGCCCGACTTCTCGGCTGCTGCGATGAAACCATAAGCGGTGGCCTTGTTTCCTGTGATGTCCATATAACGGCCCGGAGTCTTCACCTTTGTCTCGATGCGACGCACATTGGTGGCGTTCGAATGGGTGTTGTGTCCGTAGTCGTAACCAGCCTGGATTACCTTGATATTTGCCTCGGCAATGGCTGGCTTCTTTGCGAACTTGTCGCGGAGGAAGTTTGCCACAAGGTTCAAATCGCGGTCGAACAACCAGCATACAAGACCGAGGGCGAACATATTACGGCATTTCAGCATAGCCTTGTTGTCCATACCAGAATCAGCAAGGGTATCCTTCACCATCTGTGTGATAGGACACGAGATGACGCGATCGGCATCAATACCCATTTCACCAAGGTAGTCATCGGTAGCAAACTGTGCCTTCTCAAGGTCGCGAGCACCAAACGAGTCGGTGTCTATGATGATTGTTGCATCCTTCTTTGCGTACTTGTACTGTGTTTTCAATGCTGCTGCATTCATAGCGATGAGCACATCGCACTCATCACCTGGGGTGAACACCTGACCAGCACCGATGTGTACCTGGAATCCACTGACGCCTGTCAACGAGCCTTGTGGGGCACGGATGTCGGCTGGGTAGTCAGGGAATGTGCTGATAGAGTTTCCAACAGTTGCTGATACTGTTGAGAAGATGTTTCCAGCCAACTGCATACCATCGCCGGAATCACCTGAGAAACGAACAACCACCTGGTCGAGTTCCTTCATTTCTAAATCTTCTGCCATAATATATCTATATTCAATTTATCCAACTGTTTCCAGTAAGATGTGTTTAAAATCTGTAAATGTGTCTCTTTTCCTCATCGTCACTGCTGAGGTCGTCTTCTTCCCAGAGGTCGCCCCACTTTGAGAGTGAGCCTTCACCTGGATTTGCATCCTCACCGTCCCAGATGCTCAATGCGAGGAAATTGTCAGCGGAGAGGTTCTTTGACTTCATCTCCGGAGTGATATATGCTTTTTTCATATTGTTATCTGATTACAACTTTCTTACCGTTAATGATATACAAGCCCTTTGTTGGTGTTGCCACGCGACGACCCTGAAGGTCGTAAATGGTATTGTCGGTGGTCATCTCAACATTGCCGATGCCGTTGGTCTCGTCGCCCTCGAAGAAGAACGCTGGTGCAGCACTGCCGGCTGGAACTGTGAGGTAACAACGGTTTGGTGCAACCTTTGGCTGCTTGCCTGCTGCTACGTGGAAGAATCCTACACGACCGTCGTGGTTCTGCATAACATACGAATCGACAGGGGCATTGATTTCCTCGTATGTACCAGTGAGGAGGCCTTCTGTGAGATTGTTTGTTGCAGGAACAAAAGCACCCGAAGCGGTTCTGGTATAATCCGAAGTACGGGTTGAGTAGAGCACCACCGGTGTGTTTGCAGGGATGTTCTTGCCCAACTTGGTCATTACCAATGTGCCATTAGCATTGATATTATCCACTGTATATGCATCTACGGGTATTGATGATGGGGTTGAGAGATTGAAAGGTGCAATGAATGTAGCATACTTTGCAGCAGTCGATACGAACAATGTTGCAGAGGCTGTCTTGAATGAGAGGGTGTAAACCGTGCTTTCGCCAGAATCATTGTTTTTAACTGTCAGTCTCAACTTACCTGTTGTAGCATTGAAGGCCTTTGACACTGTTGCTGCATGACCTTTCACTGTCCATGAAACTTTGCTCTCGTCATAAACCTGGTCGGTGAGATCGTAATCTTTTGTTTCCTCGTTGAAACCAGCAACAGTCTGACCGTTGTACTTCAAATCAGAAAGAGCGTGGTAGTAAATCATCTCGATATCATCGATGTAGAGTTCATCGTCTTTTTTTCCCTTACCAGGATAAGAACTTGTTGAAGCATTAATCAAAACATATTTTGCATCTTCGTTGCCAGTATAATTAAAAGGCAGAACGAGGTTTGTCCAATCACATGGCTCAAAATTCTGCTCTGCTGATGCTACTACATAACTCTTGTTTGTTGCATTATCATAAGATTCCAATCCATAAGTGATATAGTCATGATCGTCATGGATGAAGGCTGCAAAACGAGCTGTGTTGTCACCTCCCTGACGATTGAACTTCACCCATACCGAAACAGCATCAGGATGTCCAGTGAACTTCATCGCGCAAGGGTTCTCAACACCATTATTTGTATTTTTACCGTCGCGATCTGAATAATTGTAGTTTTCCTTGTTTGCGGCACTCATTGAGCCTGCGTGAACACGACCTGAAGTAAGATTTCCCTGTGCAGGGATACCGATAACGGTTCTTGTCCATATACGAACAGACGACTGTCCTGTTGACCCAGGACGGATATCTGTCGATTTCTGAACCTGACGATTTGAAGAAGAATAAACTGTACTTGCTAATGATCCATCTGCTGTCTGGAAAGAGTTCCAGTTATTAGGCATATTATTACCATCGTAGGTCCAAGTCTCAAAGTCACCATTAGTGACCTGAGTCTGCGCGTTAGTTGTCAGCACGGTGGTGCCGAGCAACATAACTGATAAAATTTTCCTAATCATATTTTTACTTAATGTTTGACTAATTTCAGGCATCGCTGCCTATCCAATTTAATACAAAAGGGATGTTATCCGGCACAAAGGTAATAAAAATTTTGTTTATTAATGCAAATTGAAACAAAAATATACACAAATGCCTACATTTATTAATGTACTCCGAAAAAAATCTGCATAATTAATCCTTTTTGAGCCATACTCGCATAGCACATGGTTCACGGTGCGAACGGAGGGCATAAGGAATGAGCACAAGGTCGGTGGTTGGGTCTATCTTCGTTCCATCATCAAGGGTGAAAATATATTTTGCCTTGCCTGTCAAGACATTGGTGCCAATGAGCAAATCAGCATTGTACTTCGCCTCAAACCGTGTCTTTTCGTTGATTGTCACCTCACCTATCGGCTGCTCGTTGTCCACTTGCTCAGCACAATATACTATTGGTCCCATCTCAACGGCGAGCATTCCGCGGTCGGCTTCCACATTGTCGTGAGCCTTCACCAGTCGTGGCTGCATCGGGAGCACCATCTCAACCTTGTCACCGCTTTTCCACTTGCGGTCAACCACTGCGTAACCCTTGTCCATGGTATATTTCGCTGCCTTGCCGTTGACTTTCACAACAACCACATTGGTGTTTTGACCATCTGCATAACTGTAAAGGTCGGTTGGCACTGGTTCGTTGCTTGCCCATCCCGGCACTCGCAGACAGAGTGCGAACTGCTGCTTGCCTTTTGTCGTGAGAGTCATACAGATGTCACCATCCCAAGGGTAGCGGGTGTTCATAGCAATCTTCACTGGTTTGCTGTCAACCGTAATCTCGGCCTTGCCATCAACGAAGAGGTTCGCATATAGGCGTCCTGCCTGTGTGGCATACTGATATCCTGGGAGTGAAGGAATGAAGCGCGAGAGGTTCGAAGGGCAGCAAGAGCATCCAAACCATGCAGAGCGCTCCTGACCGGCCTCGCCGCATTCCAGTGGGTTTGGGTAGAAGAAATGATCGCCCGAAAGACTGATTCCCGAGAGCACTGCGTTATACAGGGAGCGTTCAAGGACATCGATATATTTCGCCTCGCCGTGGAGCATGAACATTCGGTGGTTGAACATACAGTTGCCGATGGCTGCACAAGTCTCGCAATAGGCTGTGGCATTAGGCAGATGATAGTCAGGACCGAAACCTTCGTTGCCCGGAATTGCTCCGATGCCACCTGTGATGTAGTATTTCCTACCTACGATATTCTCCCAAATAGCATCGATAGCCGTCAGATATCCCTCATCGCTCATCAGTGCGGCAATATCGGCCATTCCGCAATACTGATATGTGGCTCTCACGGCATGACCTACCGCCTCACGCTGGTCGCGCACAAGGGCGTGGTTCTGCCAGTACTGACCATTGCGCCACTGGTCGTCGGAATCAGCATCAAAGCGTCCAGAGCGACCGCGTGTCTCGAGGAAGTAGCGTGCCAGTTCGAGGTATCGTGGTTCCTTGGTAACACGATAGAGTCTCACGAGTCCCATCTCCACCACCTGATGACCAGGAGCAATATTCAACTGACCTCCGATATAATCCTTATACAGCAGGTCGGCAGCCTTCGTGGCAATATCAAGCACATTCTTCTTGCCCGTGGCAGCATAGTGAGCCGATGCAGCCTCGAAGAAATGACCGAGGTTATATGTCTCGTGCGACAAATCCCAGTCTTTTTCCCATCGCTTCTCGCCAGCCCAAGGATGGAGCGTGCCACCGATTGTGCGGTTGGTATAGAGATATCCGTCAGGTTCCTGCGCCTCGCTGATCAGTTGGGCGAGGTCATCGAGATAAGCATCCAGTTTTTCGTCTTTCTGCACTGCCAGCAGATACGATGCTCCTTCGAGAATCTTGAACACATCGGAGTCATCGAAAGGAAACTCCCCGTGAAACTTTCCCTGTTTCCGTCCGGCTGCCACCTCAAAGTTCTCGATTCGGCCCATCTCCTCAGACATCTTGAATGCATAAGGTATAGTTACATCGTGGCACGCCTTGATGCGCGGCAGCAGATAACTGTCGCTGAAATGCACAGCAGTGAACGGAACATCTTTGTACTGATAATCCTGCGCAGTTGCAACGCTCACAATGGTCATAAGGACGAGAAATAGGTATAGTTTCTTCATGTTCATATTGGTATTATTTTCTGAGTTTATTGAAATTTGTCGGTTTCAGTTAATTATGTGCAAAGATACAAAAAATTTCCGACTCTACCAAATAAAATCACTTAAAAATGCACATAAAACCGTCTTATTTTTTTACCAATGCACATCTAAGTATTACCCACCTATTTGCTATTTATAACTCACTGATTATCAATGTGTTACAAAGCCTGTGCGAAAGCGCCGTTTTCACGTCATTAAAACGCCGTTTTGATGACCTCATTTCAGCGGAATGACACCCTCATTTGGGCGTTTTCATTTCATTAAAACAATGCTCCTATTGTATTTGTACAATATTTTTACTTCGCAACGGAAATTCTGGGTACTTTTGTGAGAATGTGAGAATGTGAAATTGTGAGAGGCTATCACCTGTCTTATACTGAAATAAGTAGACACATTATGAACTATAATAATGTGCTAATTAT
>JAUNIK010000393.1 GCA_030523505.1 Prevotellaceae bacterium
GGTGCAAAATTGTCAACGGGTGGGGCAGAGGTTCATTTCCTGCTTCATTCTGATTATGATTATGTGAAGGAACACGGACTTCAGGTTGACTCATGCGACGGATCGTTTCATCTCGACCACCCGTTTGTATATCGTTCCACTGCCGACATGCCTCAGTGCGACGTGGTGATAGTGGCGCTCAAGACCACCAACAATCATTTGCTCACCAAATTGCTTCCGCCGTTGTTGAAGTCGGACACCATTGTGCTGCTCATACAGAATGGCATCGGGGTTGAGGCATCGGTGGAACAGATGTTTCCAGGTGTGCGACTTGCCGCCGGACTTGCCTTCATCTGTTCGGCAAAGACCCGTCCGGGAGTTGTCAACCATCAGTGCTATGGTAATATAAATATAGGTAATTACTCATGCCGTGATGCTGCCCACTATGCTGCCATGCTCGATGATATGCGAACTGCCGGTATTGGAGTGGCTGATGTGGAGTATCGTCAGGCCCGATGGAAGAAGGCAGTGTGGAATATGCCGTTCAACGGAATGACCGTCGCCCTCGACACTCAGACCGACCGACTGCTCTCATCTCCTTCCACCCTTCGTCTTGTTAAGGAGCAGATGATGGAAGTGATAGGTGCTGCAAATGCCCTCGGCGTGAAAGGACTCGACGAGTCGTTTGCCGACAAGATGATACGCAACACCCAGGTGATGGTGCCTTATTCGCCGAGCATGAAACTCGACTACGACTTCCACCGACCGATGGAGATAGAGTTTCTCTACACCCGTCCTATTGCCGAGGCACGTGCCGTAGGATATGAAATGCCTCGCCTTGAGATGCTTGAGGCATTGCTCAGATACAAAGAAGAATCCCCAAAGGCTTAATGCCAATGGGGATTTTCTAAAAAATATAGATTGTGTGTATGCTGATGAATTATTCAGCCTTATACCATGCAGCGCTCTGTGCGCCATTACTTGTCACCCATTCGGTGTAACCGCTATAGAGTTTATCGATAGCCACACTCTCATTCTTTGGGTCGAGCATCTTCGACAGGTCTGTCTCGTTGGCTCCAGCCAAGAAGAATGCGAATGGATAGTTTCCGCTACGCACGTAGAAGATGTTCTTAGCAGGCTGAGAGCGGTCTTCGCCCTTACCGAAATAATTTCTGTTCATCTTGGATGTAGGAGCATAGCCTGTAAGGTGTACCTCCCACCATGCTACGGCATCACCACCATCCTCGGCGCGGAAGATAAACGGTTCGGCGTCGATGGTCTGCTTCTCTACAGGTGAGCTTTCAGCGTGGATAACCTTCACTTTGTACTCAGCACCCTTGTTGCTCGTTACATCGTTGGTTAATACCACCACTCTGTCAGTAGCGTCGTATGTAGTCTCAAGTGCCGTGAACTCCTCTGCGCCAGCTGCCTTTACGTAGAACTCCAGTTTGTCGGTTGCGCTCACTCCGTCGAGGCGCACTGCCAATCCGTTGGTGAGTGTGGCATAGTTTCCGTATGTCTTGAAGGTATATGACTCCTCGTAGATCTTGTTCTTGGTGTCCATGAGCTTTGAGTATGTTGCCTTAGTCATCACGTCGTTCATGTCGAAGTCACCGGCTGCAGGCCACAGATCCTCGAAGGCATAGATACCCTTGAGTTCAGATGTCTCAACCTTCTCGTCAATTTCAGGGATATCGTCGATAGTTGCACGAGTGGTAAGAGTGATAACCACGTCGCTGAAGTTCTCGTCATCGGTGTGGTCCTCAAACGAAACCATTACGTATTCCTTGTTTGTATCCTTGTCCTTATACTTATAAACGGCTGTACGTGGAGCGTCGAAAGCCTTACCTTGGTCATTCACGCTCAAACCTGAAGATGTGGCAGAGCGATAGCGGAGGTTGTTGTTCTTTCCAGAAACTCTATCTGACCAAGCATTGGTTGCGAGAACAAAACCGATGCGATAGCCTGCGGGGAACTCGTATGTTGCTCCCTTTGTGCTTCCGCTGGCAATGTTGGGATAGTACTTCAGTTTCACGCAGTCGCCAGTGAATATACCCTTGGTGGTTTCTCCGTTATATGATGCTGTTTTATGTCCATCCTGAGTATTAGGGAACACAAGAACAACATTCACATCATTGAGTGATGTCGGTTTCTGTCCGTCGGGATATACATAGTAGCCCAAACTGCTGTTCCAGCAAGTGCTTCCACCGAGGAAGTTCACTGCAATTTCACCCTTTTCACTGATGAGCATATCAGCCTCGCTTCTCAGTTCTTTCGGACATGTAGAACCCTCATTAAGAATGGTCTGATGAACTTCATATAGAGCCTCTGCCCCTTTCTTGCCTAAATAGAGGTCCTTGTCATCCTTATCATTATTGCCGATAAGGCTTTCATTATAAAGCATACCCTGCTGGTTGTATGTAACGAGCCAATCCTGCCAGTTGCCGTCGTTATATTCTGCTGGTCTGTTCTGAGTGCCCTTTACCATATAAGAATAGTTCTTATTCGATGAGGGCTGTTGTGGCTTGCTATTCTCGTCATAGCCTGGCTCGCCTGGGTTTGGACGAGAGTGGCCTTGTCCATTGCCTCCTTTTGCACGTGTGATTGCCTGTGCGGCATGGTTTGCCTCGATAGCGTTAATCTGTCCTCCTGCTACCTCTACTTCCATCACGCGTGTAGAGAACATTGCGGGAGTATAGACATAAACCTTGCTCAGATAAGAAGGCAATGAAATAGTGCCGCTGAACGAACCGTCGGTTGAGGTTCATCCAGAGTAAAGCGGTGTGATGCCGTCCTTGATGACATAGGCATTGTTTACCCACGTTCCAGGCTCCTGGTCGTAGATACTGAAATAAACACTTGACTCCAGATTTACGGAGTACTCGATGTTTACTGCCACATTTTTGTTAACGGTAGAGAAATCGAAAGTGTTGTACTCGTTCTCGTCTAGTTCAGTCTGTGGACCATACATTGAATGGTCGGAGCATCCTGATAAAGCTAACAATGCAGTGGCAACTGCAATTAAACTACTTTTCTTCATAATGCTAATTTTTGGGCGTATAGGTCAATTTGCAGGATGAATTATGGTTACTATGCTTCAATGGGTCAA
>JAUNIK010000394.1 GCA_030523505.1 Prevotellaceae bacterium
AGGGTGAGTTCCACCTCCGTACATTGAAGTGGCGTCTTGAGAACAACGAGAAGATTCAGATTCAGTATGAGGAGCCTCGTATCCCTTATCGCGAGACTATCACAAAGGTTGCTCGTGCCGACTATCGTCACAAGAAGCAGTCAGGTGGTGCTGGTCAGTTTGGTGAGGTACATCTCATCGTTGAGCCATACGCAGAGGGTATGCCTGATCCAACATCATTCACATTCAAGGGCCAGGAGTTCAAGATGAACATCAAGAGCCGTGAAGAAGTTGACCTCGAGTGGGGTGGTAAGTTGGTATTCCTGAACTCAGTTGTTGGTGGTGCTATCGATATGCGATTCATGCCAGCAATCTTGAAGGGTATCATGGAGCGTATGGAGCGTGGTCCATTGACAGGTTCTTATGCTCGTGACGTACGCGTTATCGTTTACGATGGTAAGATGCACCCAGTAGATTCTAACGAGTTGTCGTTCATGCTCGCTGCTCGTCAGGCATTCGCTGAGGCATTCAAGGAGGCAGGTCCAAAGATTCTCGAGCCTATCTATGACCTCGAGGTTTATGTACCAGCAGACTATATGGGTGATGTAATGTCAGACCTCCAGGGACGCCGTGCAATGATCATGGGTATGGACTCAGAGGCTGGTTATCAGAAGCTCTCTGCAAAGATTCCTCTCAAGGAACTCTCTAACTACTCAGTTGCCCTCAGTTCTCTCACTGGTGGTCGTGCTTCGTTCTCAAGCAAGTTCGCTTCATACGAGCTCGTTCCAACAGATGTTCAGAACGCCCTCATCAAGGCTCACGAGGCAGAGCAGGAGGAAGAATAAAATAAAAAGAAGAGAGCTGGACGCAAGCCCAGCTCTCTTTCTTTTTGTTTTATTGCTTGCACAGCGCCTTGAAACTGCAGTTCTCGCAACGACGGGTGTCTTCGGTAGGACGGAATGGAACAGTCTCATCGAAGATCTCGGCAAGGAGAGTGTTTAAACCCTTGCGGAAATCCTCCTCGTAGTCGAGAACATCGTTGACAGACTTCGGTTCCTTCTTGTCACCAAACTTCAATACGGGATCCTTGACGCTCTTCGGCTTCTGGATATACAACAATGCCGGACGGACTGCATTCGATGCAGGGTTGAGAGACGGTATGACGGTCTTCTCGCCTTTTGGATATGCCTCGACGCTCGACTGACTGTGACGCACGATGACTGAGTAGAGCATCGATTGAACAAGATAGTCGGAATGATCCTTGATGTTCTTTGGGTCGAAAATTGCATCAATAGTTTCCTGTATAGCTGGTTCTGTACGACCGGTCTTGTAGTCAACCACGCGCAACACCTGTTCACCACCGTCATTGATACAGTCAAGGCGGTCGATACTTCCGCCAATCATCAGTCGGCGCTCATTGCCATTGTTCATGGTGAATGAGATGCGCTCATAGGCAAGCTGCTCTAATCCCAAAACACGGAAAGGTGTTAACTCCTTGTCGGCATTGAGCAACTGCTTGATAAGTCGCTTTATCACAGCATGGTTGATTGTTTGCATACCGTCGTAATGAGGCGTACGACCGTTGAAGAACTCCGTGCGGAAGGCTTCGTCAATATAACGGTCGATAGCAGCGCTACCCTTGTCGCTAAGCAGATATTCGATATTCTCTTTTGTCACCTCACCATTGGTGCCCCTTATCTCTTTGTACATGTTCTCGGCAGCAGCATGGAAGATGGTTCCGAACTGACGTGAGTCGATGAACTCTTCCTCTTCGATTTCGCTCAATCCTGCCAAGCGATTGAAATAGAACATCAATGGGCAGCGCAAGTACTTGTTGATGGCAGAAGGTGAAAGTGAGAACACCTTGTTGAGACTTTCCAATACCGGACCTTCCTTTGCCACTTCACGTGAATGGCCGGCCTCAGGCAACTGCTTGGCTGTGAGATTCACCTGACGGAAATTCATATAGTCGTTTTCTACCATCATCTGGAGCATGAAACGGCTCATCTGACCGGTATGTCCGTCCTCGGTAGAAGAGTTGTAGGCAATGGTGATATCGCTACAACGCTGCATCAGACGGTAGAAATAGTAGGCGTAGATAGCCACTTTGTTCTCAACCGTTGTCAGTCCGTGCGCCTTGCGGATGATATGTGGTATGAGTGATGAATCATTTATGCCCTTTGGTAGATTGCCCTCGTTACATGAAAGCAGAAGGACATGGTCGAAGTCGAGGTTACGAGTCTCGAGCACACCCATTATCTGGAGGTTCACCGCTGGTTCACCATGGAAAGGCATAGAGGTGGACTTGATAATCTGATCGACAAGACGGATGAGAGTAGTCATGTCGATGTCGAGGGCACAGTAGCCCTCCTCGTCGGTAATACATAGATCGTGGAGACGTGTTAAGATGCCATGCATACGGAACAGCGACTCCTGCATGAATTGTTCCTCGTAGGTGGCATTCTCCGTGTCAGGGTCTTTTCCCTCGGTGACGCAACGCTCAACACGGCGGTGCTCACACTCCTGACCGATGATACGCAGTGCTTCGAGCAGGCGCGACATCAGAGTCTCGTTGCGCTTTGCCCCCACCTCAGTGCAAGCGGAAAGAAGCAAGTCGAGGTTGTCGGGAGCATCAGTCTGGCAGAGATCTTCCTGTGTAGGGAAGAAGATACGATTCTCATGGAGGGTTTGAAGCAGTTCCGATGCTTTTGGCGAGAGGAATCCTGCGTAAGGATGACGAAGGATGTTGCTGACCTTGCGAAGGTCGTTACCCTCACGGTGAAGAAGCAGATAGTTCTTTACCAGCGATGTCACAGGCGACTGTGCAAGAGGGAAGCCCACGGTGATATTAGCCTTGCCCGATGTTTCCTCTGGGAGGCTGTGGATTACATTCTTCAGCAATGACTCATCGCTAAGCACTATCGCTGTGCGCTGGCCAGGAGCCAGACGGTTTTTGCCCTCTTCTGTCAACCAATCCGCGATATAGCGAGCCTGGATATTCTCGGTTGATGCCGAGAGATAGGTGACATCTTTCATCACCTTGTTGCCTGCCTCGTCACGACGGCGAATGTTCTCGAACACCTCTTCATACTCCTTCAAAGCA
>JAUNIK010000395.1 GCA_030523505.1 Prevotellaceae bacterium
ACCCCTAGCACGGGCGGCAATCTCACGAGCCTGCAGGTTGCGCATAAGCATTCTCTCCAACTCGATACTCTGGCTCTTCAGATGGCGCGACATTATCATAGCAATGATTGCCACAAGTGCGATACATACCATCAAAGCTGTATGACGCGAATTCCATAGGTCGATCCAGAGAATGAACACGAATGCCATCGCATTGAGCATTCTCACAATGAAAAGGAACAATATCCACAGGGCATTAAGTCGGTTTTCGGAGATGAGTTGTTTTGCATCATCGCCAAAGGCCTTCTTCATTGCCATCGAACGGAGGAATGGAGACAACAGCAACAACGACACACCGAAATAGAGAATCTTGTTCCATCCGGCAGGAATCATCTTCAAAAAGAATGGATAAACCATGCTCTCCATGAGCCAACCTACCGTAACAGCAATGACGCCATTGATAAGCACTATCGTCAATACCGACATGAGATAACTGCGCCACAGACCTTTCTCACGAAGAGAGTGAGTCCTGGCTGTAGAGAACTTGTCGATATGTCGGAGTATGCGTGGGGAGAGAATCTTCTCGGTCAGTCCATAGGCAGGAACAGCGAGTCGAATCATATACGGTGTGAGGAAGGTGGTGATGACACTCACCGCCACTACCACCGGATAGAGGAACTCACTGGTGACCTTCAGCGATAGACCGAGAGAGGCTATGATGAACGCGAACTCACCAATCTGTGACATTGAGAATCCACATCGCATAGCTGTCTTGAGACTCTGTCCACTGAACAGATAACCCATAGTGCCGAAGATGGTCTGTCCGACTATGATTGTTGCCACAAGACCGATGATTGGCAGGGCGTATTTCACAAGAATGGCCGGGTCAACGAGCATTCCCACCGACACGAAGAAGATTGCTCCGAAGAGGTTCTTCACCGGTGCCACGAGGTGTTCTATCTTCTCTGCCTCAACGGTCTCTGCGAGGATGCTACCCATAATGAATGCACCGAAAGCCTCAGAGAATCCCACCTCTCGCGATATAACAGCCATAGCGCAGCATAGTCCCAGGGCAAGGATAAGGAGTGTCTCGGCATTGAGCAGACGGCGTGTGCTTCGCAGCAACCATGGGATGATGAACATTCCCACAATGAACCACGCCACAACAAAATACGCTATGTTCAAGATGCTCTCAACGAGAGCCTCGCCATCGAGACTGTTGTTTATCGCCACTCCCGAGAGCATCACCATCATGACGATGGCAAGGATATCCTCGAGAATGAGCACCGACATCACAAGCGAGGTGAATCGCTGCTGACGCAATCCGAGTTCATCGAAGGCTTTATAGATAATGGTCGTTGACGACATTGAGAGCATACCGCCAAGGAAAAGGCAGTCCATACTGCTCCATCCGAAGGCGTGCCCAACAATGACGCCGAGCGTTATCATTGATACTATGATGGTGAGCACGGCTATAACCGGAGCCATGCCCATCTTCATGATTTTCTTGAACGAGAACTCAAGTCCTAAGGTAAACAGGAGGAACATAACACCGATGTCGGCCCATTGGTGTACATTGTTGATATGCGCCACAGAAGCGACATACGGCATGTGTGGCGAGACAAGGAATCCCGCAACAATGTATCCAAGGACTATCGGTTGTTTGAGTCGCTTGAACAGCAGTGTGACGATACTCGCCACGATGAGTATCAAAGCCAAATCGGTTACCATAGGAATATGGTTATATTGTTATCGCTGGTAGTTGCCTGTAATCTCGCTGATCTTCACGATTACCTGCATTGCCTTCTCCATTACCTGGCATGAGACGAACTCATGAGGACCGTGGAAGTTGACGCCGCCGGCGAAAATGTTTGGACATGGAAGACCACGGAACGAGAGTTGTGCTCCGTCGGTACCACCACGGATTGGCATCACCTTGGCTGGCACATCGCTCTCAGAGAATGCCTGGAGACAGATATCGATGGTGTGGAGATTCTCGTCGATGATTTCCTTCATATTGCGATACTGGTCGTAGATGTCTGCCTTGACAGTACCCTCGCCGTATTTCGCATTGAGTTTATCTACACACTCCTGCATGAACTCCTTACGCTTCTGGAAACGATCGGCATCATGATCGCGGATGATGAAATACATCTTTGCGCCCTCGGTGGCACTCTGCTGTGACACGAGGTGATAGAAACCTTCATAGCCCTCAGTGTTCTCTGGGAGGTCGGTATCAGGAATCATATCGAGCAGGTCGGCAGCCACGCGCGATGCATTGATCATCTTGCCCTTGGCATAGCCTGTGTGAACACTGACACCCTTGATCTGAATCTTAGCACCAGCAGCGTTGAAGTTCTCGTATTCCAGTTCACCGAGGTCACCGCCGTCGATGGTGTAAGCCCAGTCGCAACCGAACTTCTCTACATCGAAGTGATGAGCGCCCATACCGATTTCCTCGTCTGGGTTGAATGCCACACGGATGTCGCCATGCTTAATCTCATCATGATCACGGAGATAGCACATTGCCTGCACAATCTCGGCAATACCGGCCTTGTCGTCGGCACCGAGGAGTGTTGTTCCGTCGGTCACGATAAGGTCCTCGCCTTTGTGTGCAAGGAGTTCTGGGAACTTGGCTGGTGAAGAGACGATGCCCTCAGAGAGCACGATGTCACCACCGTCATAGTTCTCTACGATGCGTGCCTTGATATTTGCTCCCGAAGCATCAGGCGATGTGTCGTAGTGGGCAATGAAACCGATGGTTGGCACTTTCTGACCTTTGAGATTGCCTGGGAGAGTGGCATAGATATAGCCCTTCTCGTCCATCTCTACATCGTCAAGACCTTCGCTGACGAGTTCCTGACGGAGATATTCTGCAAACTTCAACTGCTTTTCAGGAGATGAAGGTACTGTCTGGGAATCCTCACATGACTGAGTGTCCCATTTTGTGTAGTTGATAAATCTTTCAATTAGGTTCATAGTGATATATTTTTTTGATTATTTATTTTTGTTTTTTTCGAGGGGAATCGGAGGGATTCGAGAGAATCGGAGAGATTCATAAGGGGAATCGAGGGGAATCGATTAGAACAGGACT
>JAUNIK010000396.1 GCA_030523505.1 Prevotellaceae bacterium
TTATTTTATGCGACTGTCGTCGCAATCATCTGCAAAGTTAGAGTATATCATTACCTAATTCATAATCATTCTTCGAAAAAACGAAAAACTGAAAAATCGAATAATCCCACAAAAAAAACAACAACAATGAACAAAATCAAATCACTAACAAAAGCCTTAATGCTAGGCATGTTGGCAGGTGGCATATTTGCTTCCTGCAGTAAAGACGATGACGTAAACACAACAATTCTAAGTGGCACGCAGACAGCCCTGGATGCTGCTTGCGCTCAGTGGAGAGTGGCACGTGCTGACTGGGAACACTCCGAGGCTTTCCTTTTTGGTGCTGCCGATGAGTACAGCATCGACCCACATACCGACACATGGCCAGTGGATCAGTCAGCTCTCGCTGGTGTGCTTCGCGACGGAAAGATCATGGCGGACATTGAAAATAAGGTGAAGCAACTCAACTCGGGTCTTCTGGGTTATCATGGCATTGAGTATGTACTCTTCCGTAATGGCAATCCTCGCGACATCAAGCAGTTGACCGACCTCGAATACAAGTATGTGTGTGCCGTGGCTAAGGATCTCTACCAAGCAACTTGCGTGCTACAGACTACATGGGATGGAACAAAGAGTGGCGCGCGATATGAGGAAACCATGAACTATCTGCGTTCCCACAACACACTCAACGACGATGGCGATGTCACCAACGAGGGATTGAGTTACAAGAACTTTGGTGCTAACTTCAATACCACACCTTCTGCCGACTACGATAGCGACCTTGATGCTACCATCCAGATTATTGAAGGTGCGCGTGACATCATCAGCGAAGTGGCTGGTTCGAAGATTGGTCTTCCTTGGTCGGGAGAGGACGATTCGTACATCGAGTCACCATACGCCTACAACAGTATCGTCGATTTCTACGACAACATTGCTGGTTGCAAGAATGCACTCTATGGTGCAGTAGGTGCTGTGACACCTAACGAAAAGTCGCTCATCTACTTCTGCCTCAATGCTGGCAATGCCACTCTCAAGACTCAGGCACAGGCGGTTCAGGGCAAAATGGATGCTGCTCTCAAAGCCATCGACAACATGAAGAAACCTTTCGCCTTGAACTATACCGACGCATCGGCAAAGGTTGCTATCGATGCACTTGACGAACTGGATGGTGCATTGGACGATATGGAGGAGACTCTCAAGACATATGCCGGCAATTCGATAGTTGAGAACCAATGCAAGGTTATCAATGCCAACTATGTGGACAACGTGGTGGTGAAGACTTATGCCGCACTTTGCAATAATGCTGAGAAATTGTATAACGCAATAAAAGCAATCAAGAAGTAAAACCCCCTCCCGACCTCCCCCATTAGGGGAGGGGAAGGAAGTATGAATTAAGCAACTGAAAAACAATGAAAAATAAACTTTTCACTCTTCACTTTTCACTTTTGCGATAGCCATATTGCTCTCATCGTGTTCAGACGAGAATACAGATGTTCTGTCATGGGATATCGGTGAAGGTAATGCCATCAATTATCCGGAAGACTACTATGCCGGTGGCAAACTTGGCACCACGACCAACAACTCTTCGACTGCCTACAAGCAACCTACGTTGGCGGTGGAAAATGCGGGTATGGTGACTGCCTTCAATGAGGGTGAGTACCTCTTCGAGAAGGATTTCAACACCAACACTTCGGGTGCCTTCAAGGGATTAGGACCTGTGTATGTGCGTCCTGGTTGTCTCTATTGTCATCCCGGATATGGTCACGGAGCACGACAGAACACCTATGCTGCCAATCTTCAGCGCAATGGTTACTTGCTTGTGGTCTATGACAAGAAGACTGATGCATACATACGTTCGGTAGCAGGTATGCCACAGACGGGTGCCGTGAAACCCTTCAAGGCTCCTATCGACGAGACACAGATAAAAATTGTGTGGAACAACTACACCGACGAGTGGGGCAATCAGTTTCCTGATGGCGAGACATACGAACTGACTTATCCCGACGTCACCATCCCTGCCTCTGCATTTTATGCACCTGTGGTCGTACAGCGTGACGGTAAGGATGTGGAGATTGCCGCTGCCGACCACGATGAGAATATCGGCGTGCGACTGGAATCGACTATCGGCATCTATGGCACAGGACTTCTGGATGCCATAACCGATGAGGATATCACGGCTCAGTGGAAGGCTGAGTCGCCTTATGTGACACTCAATCCTGCCATGTGGGATCAGGCAACTGACTCTTGGAAAAGTTATTACAGCAACTCTAAGCAGGGTGATGGCACGAAGTACGTGCGACGCTTCACTTACGCCATGAGTCGTGGTCCTTTGATGGATGCAGCCGGTGCCAATGCCATCTGGAACATCACCAACGTCACTCGTCCCGACCGCCGCTACCACTACCTTGATCTTGCTGGCAAGTATTATGCCGAGACTTCATCGAGAGATCCGGAGGTACAGGCAGGTTTCAAGGAGTACATCGCACTTGTTGACCCTGACAAGAAGCATCCGGAGTGGCATACGGGCAACTTGGAGTCGGACATCAAGACCTACTTGACCAGTCAGACGCTGGATGCAGAGATGACTCAGGAGCAGTATAAGAACCTCATGATATGGCATCGAGGACTCGCCGTGCCTGCTGCTCGCAACACCACGACCGAGGACTTCAAGGCTGGCAAGCAACTGTTCTCTCAGATAGGTTGTGCTCAGTGTCATCGCCCATCGTGGACAACGGGCAAGGATGACATCCAGGATCCAAACCTGCTGTTCTCCAATGCCGACATGCCTCGTTATCCATATCAGAAAATCTGGCCTTACACTGACATGGTACAGCATCGTCTGTTCATGAAGAATGACCTGCGTACGGGTTGGTGCCGTACTACTCCGCTTTGGGGACGTGGTTTGGCAAGCAAGTGTGGTTCGGGTGTGGAGCGAATGCATGATTGCCGTGCCCGCAATGTCATCGAAGCCATCATGTGGCATGGATGCACCAACGAGGGAGGCAAGAGTGATGCCTATGGCACTGTGGAGAAGTTCCGCCAGTTGACGAAGAAGCAACGTGACCAGATTGTGTATTTTATTG
>JAUNIK010000397.1 GCA_030523505.1 Prevotellaceae bacterium
ACTAAGGATCTGAAGTTGAAGATGTATTAAAGGAGACCTTCCCCCTTACCCCTTCCTTTCAGGATGGGGAGTGAAATGCCTCGAAGGGCGAAAGGGGGAATGAGACGAAGCTAACCTCAGTGCCCCCCCCCTCCCAATGAGGGGAGGGCTGGGGAGGGGCTTAAAAAAGGGCAGGGGATTGTGTATCTCCTGCCCTTGATGTATATGGACTTATGGTGTACGAGGCGTTTGTGTTCCCCATATGCTATTAAAGCACCTCCCCTAGGGGGAGGCTGGGGTGGGGCTTTTATCTCATCCGGCTCATTATCAACGACCCGATGACCGACTGGAGTATGGTGCTGCCGTCGTGGGAGGTGAAATGGAATGGGAAGGCTACCTTCAGACCGATGTTCAGATTGTGGTGGTTCAGATTGCCGGTGACGGTCTGGGGCATTGTATAGTTTTGAGCCCAACTGACACTGTACTTGTTGTTGATGCCGATGTTGTAGGAATAGTCAACAAACAACGCCACAGACGACAGGAGGTACAGGTCGAAGCCGATGGTTGGGGTGAATGCCACGCGAGGTGAATGGATGTCGGCTGTGTATGAGGTGGTGAGGCCGTTCCACGACTCATAGCCTTCCTTGGAATTGTCGCTGCTCACGAGGATATTCATGCCGAGGCCTGCATGTGGTTGGAAGAACCAGTGTTCGGGCAGTGGGTAGTATCTACCGCTGATGTTCACCGTGCTCTGCTCAGCCTGAATGAGCTGTTTGCCGAGGTACAGCGACTCACTCTGATAACCCAGACGGGCGGAGAAATGGGTGTTGGGGATGTAGTATTCTGCACCGAAGTATTTTGCCAGTCCGTTGCGCTGTCCGAAGGGGTCAGTGATATCGGTCTTGTCCTTGATGAATGTCGGTCCGACGAATCCGTCGATAGCCCAGCGTCGCTCCTCGTTCTGCGCAAAGAGGAGTGTAGGGCTCATGAGTAGCATAAGCAATGCAAGTTTGAGATGTTTCATTGTTTTTTTTATTGTTTATTTGTTGTTTGTTACGGCCTGCAAAGGTAAAGCAAAAACTTTGATTTGCCAAATTGTGGCGGGTGTATTGCGTAATTATCTCAAAAAAAAACTTTGTTTTATTTGGTAATTTCGCTCATTTGCAGTAACTTTGTATGGCTGTAATGCGGCCTACGGAATTTGAAACAAACAAAATAACAACAAAATACAATATGAACAAGGGAAAAGTTGACGTTCTGCTCGGTTTGCAGTGGGGCGATGAAGGTAAGGGTAAGGTCGTTGATGTTCTTACTCCTCGTTATGATGTAGTGGCACGTTTCCAGGGTGGTCCTAACGCAGGTCATACCCTCGAGTTCGAAGGACAGAAGTATGTGCTTCGCAGTATCCCTTCTGGAATCTTCCAGGGCGATAAGGTGAATGTTATCGGTAACGGTGTTGTGCTGGCTCCAGACCTCTTCATGGGTGAGGCAAAAGACTTGGAGAAGAGCGGTCACGACCTGAAGTCGCGTCTGCACATCTCGAAGAAGGCACATCTCATCATGCCTACCCACCGTGTGCTCGATGCAGCATACGAGGCTCTCAAGGGCAAGAACAAGGTGGGCACCACCGGTAAGGGTATCGGTCCTACATATACAGATAAGGTGAGCCGTAACGGTCTGCGCGTTGGCGATATCCTCGAGAACTTCGAGGAGAAGTATGCTGCACACAAGGCTCGTCACTTGCGTATGCTCGCAAACCTTGGTTATAAGTATGATGCTGACGCATTGGCAGAGACAGAGAAGGTATGGCTCGAGGGTATCGAGTACATGAAGCAGTTCCCAATCGTTGACTCGGAGCACGAAATCAACAAGCTCCTCGCTTCGGGCAAGTCAATCCTCTGCGAGGGTGCTCAGGGCACAATGCTCGATGTTGACTTCGGTTCGTATCCATTCGTTACATCAAGCAACACCATCTGTGCCGGTGCATGTACTGGTCTTGGTATCGGTCCAAACCGTATCGGTGAGGTTTATGGTATCATGAAGGCTTACTGCACACGCGTTGGTGCTGGTCCATTCCCAACAGAGCTGTTCGACGTTACTGGTGCTACAATCCGTCAGATCGGTCATGAGTTCGGTGCTGTCACCGGTCGTGAGCGTCGCTGCGGTTGGATCGACCTCGTGGCACTCCGCTATTCAATCATGATCAACGGTGTCACTCAACTCATCATGATGAAGAGCGACGTCCTCGATGCGTTCCCAACAATCAAGGCCTGCGTGGCATATAAGGTGAACGGCGTTGAGACACGCGACTTCCCATACGACATCGAGCAGGGCATCGAACCAGTTTACAAGGAGCTCCCAGGTTGGAAGACCAACATGACCAAGTTCACCAGTGAGGATGAGTTCCCACAGGAGTTCAAGGACTATGTGGCATTCCTCGAGGCAGAGCTGGAGACTCCAATCAGAATCATCTCAATCGGTCCAGATCGTGACCAGACAATTGAGAGAGCGTAAGAAGCCCCACCCATCCTCCCCAAAGGGGAGGTGCTTTAATTGTCTTGTATGATGGAATGTCCTGGTTACGAGACTGCTAATCCGCTATATTATGATTTGCTGAAAGAATATGCTAAGGAGAATCGTAATAAGCAGACAGAGGCTGAGCGTTTGTTGTGGGAGCGCCTATCATATAATAAATTAGGTGCTCATTTCCGAAGGCAGCATATCGTGGGCTGTTATATCGCAGATTTCATTTGTCTGCGACGTAAACTTATTGTTGAAGTGGATGGTGGATATCATGCACAGGAACAACAAAAAATTGATGATTATTTAAGAACTGAGGACTTGAACAGAATGGGGTATCGTGTCATTCGCTTCAAGAACGAAGACATATATACCTCATTATCTTCAGTTTTGGATACTATATTTGATAACTTGTAATAATAATAAATGTCAGAGACTATAAAAAACACCTCCCCTTTGGGGAGGAAGGGTGGGGCTAAGCCTTCTATCCCTAAGGGCACTCGCGATTTCGGCGCTAACGAGATGGCGAAGCGCAATTATATTTTCAATACTATTAAAGAGG
>JAUNIK010000398.1 GCA_030523505.1 Prevotellaceae bacterium
TAGCTCGTTCTACTCGCGATAAACAAAGCTACGCACGGAGAAGGCTTACGCGGATGAGGGTATCCGGAAGGCTGTTCCCGGATGGCTGTTTATTTTCTGTTGATCGCCTTGAAGAGGATGAAAGTTTTCTGAAAGAAAATGATGATATGAGGGCAGGAAATCATCGGGGAGCTTGCTCACCAGGGATTTCTTGAACTCGTAGCATCAGGTGCTGTTAGGCACCCATCCTCTTAAAGGTGTTTATCTCGGTTTTTGTCAATCCACTCGTTTTAACTTGAATATATTTCAATAATCATTAATAAAAAAATTAAAAATGGAAGAAAAAGTAGTAGATGTTGCTGCGGAGGTTACTGATGCAGCAACCACACAGGCCACCGACGGCGCTGTTGAAGGAGTTACCAAAGTGACAGAGAACCTCGGCGCGACAGCCGATGCTGTGAAAGAGAGTCTCGGTATCGACCTCGGTGATGTTGCCCTCGGCGACCTCGTGAGCCTCGCCACATCATTCTGCACCAAGTTGCTTGCAGCAGTCATCGTATTGATCATCGGTCGTTTCATCATCAAGCACCTTGCGAAACTCGTTAAGAAGATGATGGCAAAGCGTAATGTGGAAGCATCACTGTTCACCTTCGTTGACAGTCTCGTGAGCATCACACTCAACTTTGTCCTTATCATCATCGTCATCTCCATCCTCGGCATTGAGACAAGCTCGTTCGTAGCCCTCTTCGCTTCTGCCGGTGTTGCTATCGGTATGGCATTGAGCGGCACACTGCAGAACTTCGCCGGTGGTGTCATGGTATTGATATTCCACCCATACCGTGTGGGCGATGTCATTGAGGCACAAGGTTTTGTTGGTTGCGTGAAGCAGATACAGATCTTCAACACCGTCCTCACCACCCCTGACAATCAGACCATCATCATCCCTAACGGAGCACTATCGACAGGCAGTCTGAAGAACTATTCAGCCGAGGCGAACCGCCGTGTTGACCTCAATGTAGAGGTAGCCTACGGCACAAAGCCAGAAGAAGTCCGTGCTGTCTTGAACCGTCTCATCGCTGCTGACACCCGTATTCTTTCTGAGGGAGCCTATGCGCCAGCCATACCTATGACTTCGATGTCGGCAAGCAGTATTGTGTTCCAGATGCGTCTGTGGACAAGTTCTGCCAACTACTGGGGCGTACTCTTCGACATGACCGAGAACGTGTATAATGAGCTCACTGCCGCTGGTATTGAGATCCCATTCCAGCAGGTCGATGTGCATATGAAGCAATAAGCCCCTTTCCCTTCCCACTCGACAATAAGAGAGGCCTGCATTTGCAGACCTCTCTTTGTTTTATATTATACGATGGGGATTAGTACTTCTGGAGTTCCTCGATTTCCTTTGTTCTGGCATCGTTCTCTCCATAGACATTGTAGTAGCACTGGAAGAGTGGATATGCCCAGTTTGAACGCTCACGTGATGGGTCGATCTTACGTGCTTCCTCGAGGAATGGGATTGACTCCTTGAGGAGGGCAATCTGATCGTCGTACTTCTCTACATCTGCTGCCTTGGCATTGTAGCAGAAACCAATATAAGTGAGTACGAGCGACTTCTGCTTCTCATCCTCTACAGGACAGTCCTTTGCCTTCTTGAAGTTTGCGATAGCAGCATCGTAGTTCTTTGCATTCATCTCGTTCTGGCCCTTCATAGCCCATGCTGTGAAGTTTGTTGGGTCTGAAGCGATGCGCTCCTCGATGAGCTCTGCCTGCTTGTCGTTATAGCCGAGGTTTGAATACCACTGTGCGAGCTGTGCGAATACGTCAGGATCAGATGGATACTTCTGGTAGAGCTGCTTGAGCTGACCGAGGCAACGTACTGAGTCCTCTGCTGTGCGTACACCCTGCTCGATGAAGTACATCTTGAGCTGGAGTCCTTCCTTTGCCTTCTCTGGGTCCTGCATTACAACGTCAGCATAAGTCATTGCCTTCTGGAGATCGTTGTTCTGGAAAGCGCAGATTGCTGCTACGCGTGCTACCTCTGAGAGGTATGGGTCGCCAACACCCTCTGGGTTTGTCTTTGCCTGTGCAGCGATAGCATCCTTGAAGAGGTCAGAAACACCTGTTGCTGTGTAGATGCCATAGTAAGCTGCTGCTGTAGCGAGGTCCTCTGCCTGCTGTGCTTCCTGACCACCGTTGATGATCTGAGCACGGAGGAGAGCGAGCTTGTCAGCGTTAGCCTTACGGAACTTTGGTGCTACCTTACCCTTCTCGTTTGGCTGTACGTCATACTTGTCGCACTTGAGTGCGCTCTGGAGACATACATAGAGATCGTTGTAGAAAGCCTTCATATCAACTGGCTTACCAGTCTGGCCCATCTGCTCCATTGCCTGGTTGGTCTGGATTACAGAGTTAGCAGCTGATACTGCAGCGTAAGAGATTTCAACGAGCTTGTTGTAAGCCTGTGCATTCTCTGCAGCTGTCATTGAAGACTCGTTTGCCTGAATAAGTGCCTGAGCCTCGTCAAAAGTCTTTGCCTTCTTGATCTGCTTCAGAGCGTCAGGGTTCTGTGCAAATGCTGATGCAGCGAACATTGCTGCAAGAGCGATAGTCATAATTTTTTTCATATTAGTACGAATTAGGTTTATGTTTTGCTTTGTTATTAAATAAGTGATGTATAATCGTTTGAAATTAAGACGCCACCTCGGTGAAAAGGTTTAATCGGAGACGTGATATGCTCTTAGACCCAACTATTTTGGAATCATAGTTTTTTAGTGACAGATGGATTAACAAAAACCGAAATAAACCCCGCTTGTGAGTTTGATGTTCCATGAACATCTTGAATCTGCCTTGATTGCCTGAGGATTAATGCAAGCATTATCCATCAGTCACTCAATCCATATTCAGTTCTTCGAACTAAACTCACCGCGGCGATAAACAAGCTCGTTTCACTCGCGATAAACAAAGCGACGCACGGAGAAGGCTTACGCGGATGAGGTATCCGGACGGCTGTTCCCGAATGGCGGTTTATTTTCTGTTTATCGCCGTGGAGAAGTGCAAGGACTCGTAGAGACCTGAT
>JAUNIK010000399.1 GCA_030523505.1 Prevotellaceae bacterium
AAAGCCGAAGGAGTTTTCGAGCAGGAGGTGGATATGAATAATGGTACGGTGTTCCTTTTCTCATAAAATTATTTCTAATTTGCTTTCAACAACGACGATAACCTCGCTGTAAAGCGTCTCACCGGTTCACGCACAGCAGTGGGTATGCCTTCTGAGGGATTCTCTGGCGAGAATATCCGCATCAACCGTGGCACATACACCATGACTCTCGACATGAACAACTACGAATGGAATGTCGATGCACCTATTGACGAGTATAAGATTTCGGCTTTCGGTTCGTCAGTGTGCAATGGTCAAGGTGCTGACGGCAACAAGGGATATGCTTATCTCTACGGTCAACAGTGTGAGACACGCTCAAAGCGCAACCAGTCGGAATATCCGTTCTATGTCAGTGGAGTGTCAATCGGTGGCAACACCACCAACGACCTTCTCTACCGCTATGACGAGATGATTCATGACTTTGGTAAGTATGTCATCATCGGTCTTTCTATGGGTAATGAGGGCATTCATGGAGCAAGCAATCCTGATGCCATCTACAACCAGTTCCGCGACAATATGCTCCTTCTCATTGACAAGATGAAGCAGGACGGCAAGACTGTTGTTGTGATGAACAACTACACCCGTGGCGACTACAACAGTACCGACTACAACTACATCAAGAACATGAACCGACTCATCCATCAGTGGGATGTAGCTTCTGTCAACACCCTCGGTGCTATCGACAATGGTGAGGGTAAGTGGGCCGACGGCTATATGGCCGACAATGCACATCCTACAACATCCGGTCATTCGCAGTTCTTCCGTGCCATTCCTCCATCGCTTTTCGATGCTCTTGAAAACGGGAAGCCACAGCCGGTGCGTGATATGAGTCAGTCAACAACCCTCGAAAACGGTTCTGTCATCACTTTCAAGGGCGAGACAAATGTCAACCCTTATACAGTGACAGTTCGTGTCAAGGGTAGTGAGGCCGGACAGGTCATTGCTTTTGCCAGCGGTTCTTCAAAGAAGGGTTCAGTGCGCATCCTCGACGGTGGCTATGTGGAATATGAGTCAACAGCAAAGGATGTCATCACCTCATCTCATCCTCTCATCACCAGCGATGACACATGGTACGACATCACCCTTACCAGCTACTATGCCCAGAAGCGCACACTGGTATATGTCAACCACACCCTCGTAGGTGAGGTTAGGGAAGGAGTTACACCTACCGAGTTCACCATCGGCGATCCAGAGAAGGCTCTCCATCGTCAGTTCGCAGAACTTACCTTCTGGCGTTCGGCAATGAATGCCCTCGAAATCAATGACCATTGCACAGGCAAGATGATGAAATCGAGTCTCGACATCTATTCGCCACTATCTGATGCAATCAAGACTGACGGTATTGTCAACCTCGCTCAGACTCTCAACGAGGCACATTATGTCGAGGGCACAATCTCCAATGGCATTTCTGCCGTGGAGCAGGATACTGCATCTGGTCATGTATATGATGTTCTGGGTCGTCCTGTGGAGAACACAAATCATACTGGCATCTACGTCGCCAATGGCAAGAAAGTAATTGTGAAATAACGTTCCGCTTATCTATATTGAGAATGCTCGGTGAGAAATCACCGGGCATTTTTTATTTATTTTTGCACGGAAAATGGTAAATTGTGCAGAAAATCGTTGGTTGTTAGCAGAATTTTTAATAATTTTGCACACGCAAAGCGAAAGTGGGCAAAAATAGTTGACTTTTACCACATCACTACAATATTCAGGATATCAAACATTCGAACATTTTATTATTATGAAAATAAAGGACTCTATCGTCTTGATCACTGGCGGTGCCTCGGGCATTGGTCGTATCATGGGCAGAATGGCACTCGAGAAGGGTGCTAAAGGTCTCGCTATCTGGGACATCAATCAGCAGAATCTCGACACAGTAGTAGCTGAACATTCGAAACTTGGCCGTGTCAAGGGTTATATCGTCGATGTGTCAAACTATGATGCTGTAAAGGAGGCGTATGCAGCTACAGTGGCTGAGTTTGGTCAGGTTGACATCCTCATCAACAATGCAGGTGTTGTCACCACCAACAAGACTTTCGACCAGAACACCCGTCTTGATATTGAGCGCACCATCACTATCAACACAATAGCTCCAATGTATGTGGCATTGGCTATGCTGCCTGACATGATTGCACGCAACAGTGGCCATATCTGCAACATTACCTCAGCTGCGGGCCTTCTTGCCAACCCTCGTATGTCTGTATATGCTGCAAGCAAATGGGCTGCCATGGGATGGTCGGATTCTGTGTGGATTGAGTTGAAGCAGATGAAGAGCAATGTGCGTGTCACCACCTTTGCACCTTATTTTATTAATACAGGCATGTTCGACGGAGTGAAGTCGTGGTTCTTCCCAATCCTCGATCCAGAGAAGACGTCAGCACGTGTCCTCCGTTCCATTGAGAAGAACATTCGATTCAAGGGTGTACCGTTTGCATTCCGTTTCGCGCGTCTCATGCAGGGCATTCTCCCAATGCGTGGTGCCGACTGGATCTTCGGCGAACTCTTCGGCATCTATCATGCCATGGATCATTTCACCGGCCGAAAGAAATAATCCTCTCAAAATCCTCTATTATCCTCTAGTATCTTCTAACGTCCTCTTAAATCCTCTTTCCTCCTATAAAATCCTCTCCAATGGAAAATTCCTCTCATGAGCTCATCGATGCTGTCTTTGCATCGCAGAAACAATTCTTCGCTACTGGCGCGACTCTCTCCGTTGATTATCGCAAGGCTCGTCTTGATGCTTTCGCCCGCGGAATGAAAAAGTGGGAACAACCTCTTTATGATGCTCTGTGGACCGATCTGCATAAGTCTCACGAGGAGGCATTCCTCACTGAGATAAGCATTGTCCTTGGCGAGATCCGCACTGCCCGCAAGAAGGTTGCTTCGTGGGCTCGCCGCGAGATGTGCATGCCAAAGATGGCTGTGCTGCCTTCTATGAGTTATGTTGTCAAGGAACCGCTGGGTACAGCACTCATCGTTTCGCCATGGAACTATCCCGTTCAG
>JAUNIK010000400.1 GCA_030523505.1 Prevotellaceae bacterium
AGTCGCAATATAAAGTTGGGTGTCATTCAAATGAGCAGAAGACCTTGACAGGAAGCACCACAAATTCTTCGAGATTTGTAAACCAGCGATTTGCGCGAGGCAGATATAAGCGTTCCTATTTGGAACGCTTTTTCTTTTTACTATTTTCCACATGCGCATCTTTCTTCATTTTTTATATTCTGGAGTGACTTCATGTGCAAAGACAGGACATTTTTCCCCTGTGCCGGACAGAAAACAGAAAATAATTCTTGCAAAACAAAAACGCCCGAGGATTTCTCCCCGAGCGTGTGTGTATTAAAGAGGTGTATCATGCAAAAATGGGTCAAACCCGTCCCCTGATCCACTACAATTAATTTCTACTTTCTATTCGTTTTGCAGTTCATCTATATATTTGACAATATAAGGCCTGAGTTCCGGAATATCGTTAGTCAATGTATCCCACAGACCTTCATTACTTATCTGATAGTACTCATGCACGAGATAATGACGCATTCCTTTGATAACCTTCCATTGAACCTCGGAATGCGATTCGGTAAATTCGTCTGTGAGTTTATATGCCGCCTCACCGATAATCTCGGTCATTTTGACAATACCATAATAACGCACTCGGTCTTCGCTGATTGTTTCAAGCGATAATTCCTTGACTATAGCAGTTAGCGTATCTATCTGTTCAAGGATATGACGTAACCTGTCTATGTCTCTAATCGATTCTCTCATATATTAGAACTTTATCGCGGTTTGCACTTTCTATGGCAAAAGGCATGAGGGTACCCTCTTCTACCAGATCGACCTCCTTTCCCAACAACTCCTGTAACTGCTGCTGAATCCGGATGATGGTGAACAATCCTATACTATGGTTCTTGCGGTCGTACTCAACAAGCAGGTCAATGTCAGAGTCCTCACGCTCCTCCCCACGGCTATACGAACCGAACACCCATGCCTTGTTTACTGGCTGGGTAGTCAGATATTTGCTTATAGATTCTATAAAGGAAGTGCTCATACGGATATAAAGTTTTGTTAATATATTCTTCCAATTTCTATTTGTCGAGTGCCGCCGAGGCTCGCAATGTGATTCACATTGCAAAAATACTAAATCTTTTTCAATCGCCAAAATTATTCGCAATAAAAAAGCGAGCGGAAAAATATCCAAAATCGGCAAATCCTCCCATTTTACATATAACACACTGATAATCAGGCGCTTTACTCTGGGATGTTTTTCTCCAAACCTCCCATAATCCTCCCAGAAACATCCCACGATCCTCCCATAGAGCCCCCTCCATCTCCCCCAAAAGGGAGCCCCCCTCCATCTCCCCCCATTCTTTCGCCGCTGTCGCTATGAAAGCGGCAAAGCCGAGCGAGGGGGAGGGTTGGGATATACTCTTTCTGACAGTGCGCCCTCCGACAGTAAGGCTGACCTCAAAAGCTCCCGCCCCATGAGGGGAGGGCTGGGGAGGGGCTTTTGGAGGGGGCTTGCTGTTAGGCGACAACGGCGAGCTTTGCTACATACTTTTCGCAATTCGAGAAGTGCTTACGGGTAAAGCCGAGTTCCTTCATAATGCGACCTACCCTCACTGATGACAGCTTGGAATGATCGGCATAAGGATAGACGGTCTTCACCTTATTAATAATATCAGCAGTACTGATATACTCCTCGGCCGAACCTTCACCGATGTGGGCTACACACGAGGCTACCATCTGCTCAATGCCCTTTACCTGTTGGAATGGTGAGTTGAGCTGCATGATACGGATGGTCTCATCGTTGGTGAACCAGTAACGCTCCTTCTTCTCTACAACCTCATGAACGAGCTGTGCATAGATCTGAGCGATGTCGAGTTCGGTGTCGTTGTCGATGTACTGACCCTGTGGCACTGCCAGACAGATGTAACGACGACTGCCGGTTGGATCGCCCAAAGGCTGGAGATTGTTGGTGGTGGCAACAAACGATGCGTAACGACGACGATCTTCCTGGGTGCGGCCATAGATCTTTCGACCATTGACACGGACTCGCGACAACGACTGCTTCACCTGTGCCTGCTGCGAGTTGGTGTACATATCAAACTCATCGAGGTTGACAAGCAAATTGTTGGTGAGAGCCATATCCTTGTCGAAGTTGTTGGCAAGACGGAAATTATCGAGATAGTACTGACGCAACTCCTCAGGGAGCATACGGATGAAGAAGGTACTCTTTCCGATACCCTGCGAACCTACGAGAGTTGGTACACACTCGTTGCCGTGTTCCTTGTTCATGCCCAACCACTGAGCCACCATCGAGCGCTGCCAGATGATGAGATAGAAGATATGCTCGGCCGAGATGCCTGGAATACGCTTCCAGAAGTCAACCAAACGCTCAGTGCCATCCCAGTGAAGCGACTCGAGCCACTCCTTGGCAGGATCAAACTGTGGTATGTCATCGGAGTCGAAAAGCAACTTCAGGTCGGCTGAGATATCCTCCTTGTCGATGTAGCCATCGCGACGGCTCTTCAATATGATGCTGTTTATTGCCTGGCTGGTCAGAGGGCGAAAACGAGCATCATCTTCGTTAATACTACGGTACTCAACCTTACCACTGAGTACATTGTGGCGCAGACGATAATTCTGCCAAAGATACTCATCTGCAAGTAGACAACCTGCAGGACCGGCTGCATTTACATGCTCACCGGAATTCAACGACATAAATTCTTCCATAATGCTATGGCTTTTTTTGATATTTATGTGTTGCAAGTAAGTGTATATTGGTGACTTATGTGTTCTTCTCGGCACTGCTCTCATGGATGTGTTTTTCAATGCCAATTACCAATTGTGTATTACCTCCTAACACAAATGCAAAGTTACTAAATTTTTCGGCGAAATCCAAATTTTTCGGCAACTTTTTTAAGGCAAAAATGGGAGACCCCCTCCATCTCCCCCGTTATGGGGAGGGTTACGAAGATACTCTTTCTGACAGTGCGCCCTCCGACAGCAGGAGTAACTTTGTAGCACTCCACCAATGAGGGGGGGGGAGATGGATGGGGCTCTCTGGGAGGATTGTGGGAGGTTTCTGGGA
>JAUNIK010000401.1 GCA_030523505.1 Prevotellaceae bacterium
TCTGCATATTCACCCACGACTGCGAATCAATGCCAAGGGCTTCCTGAAGTTTATCTGCAATAGAGATGGTGATATTGCGCTTCCCATTTATGATCTCACTGAGATGCGACGGACGCATTCCTATCTGTTCTGCGAATGCCTTCTGAGTAATACCACGCTCGCGGAGTTCTTCGTGAAGTACCTCTCCTGGATGTGTAGGCTTGAAAGCCTGACGGTTATTTTTTGTTTCCATAATGTGTATCGTCTAAATCAATTCTTCCAGATCTTTATCTTCGAATATTACATTCATTGCTGGGAATTACTTTTTGCAAAGATAATAATAAATCCCATAATAGTTCCCAAATACTGGGAATTTTAGAAATTTCTTTTTGATTATTTAACAATATGACAGTCCGATTAGTCTTTTACTCTGCCATATAAGCGTATTGCCATAACTAAAATATCCGGCGGAGGAGTTTGTGGAGCCATACGACAATCATGGCGAAGGACACTCGGGTGCCTACAACCCACCAGGCGGAGATGCCGGTGAGGGCAAAGACAATGGTGTCCTCAAGGAGAGAGTGATTCATGATGAGATGATAGTTCACATCATTGGCTTCTTCCTTGGTGATCTGTCCACGCTCTTCGAGTTCGAGCATAACAGCCGAACCGTAACTGATGCCTAACACATTGCCGACAAGCCACATATAGGCAGCCTTCTCGGGCAAACCGAAGAGGCGCATGAGGGGAGAGAGGATAGTGGACAGAGGAGCGAGGAGTGAATATGCTTCAAGCAGACGCTGGACAATCATCAGAAGATAGATGATGAGGAACACCATCAGTGCCATTTTCGTCTGCGACACCACCCACACCTGAAGTACTTCCATAAGACTACTGTCGGCCGGAGCACCAAGATAAATATAACTGCTGTCCATCGCCGGTAACACATTATTTATTATTAACGCGCACGCGAAGGCCATGAAGATTCGTATAAATGCCATTCGCCAGAACGACGAACCCGTCTTTTTGTTTACCGCACACTCCATAGGAAGGGCATGACAGAGGGCAATCATAAGAGCGAGGATGGTGGCCTGGCGCAAGGTGAGCGGAATGGCCATCATTGCTGCCAAACCAGCATAGGTGCCGGCGGCTGCTCCGGAGATAAATATCACTGCCGAAGAACCGGGGAGTCCGAGATAGAGGAATACAGGATTGAGATAGTGGGCAATCCATGCCAGGACGCCCCAATGCTGAAGGAGGGCTACCGAGAGCGAGATGGGAATCATCAACTTCAGCAGCCATGAGGCACTCTTCCATGTGGGACTGACTGCCGAACGGACAGCATGTGCCAACTTGGAATTCTTAATGTACGACGATAGTCTTCTGCTGTTCTCCATGGTGAGTGTTCACCGTCACTGTCACACTGTCGCCTTGTTGCAGACGGTCGTCGAGACGGAAACTGATAAAGGTGTTCTTGGTATAATATTCCGGCACTCCGTTCTGATCGTGGAACAATGTGTAGTATAGATGATGCTCATCTTCACGGTCGATACGGATACCCAACGACTGCTGCCCTATCTCGTCCTCACCATCGGCAACACCAACGAGGAGATTGAGCGAGAGGTTCACCCACGAGCGGTTCTTCGACAGCCACATACTCTCCCACTCTATTGGGTCGGTCTTCATGACAAACTGTTTTTCGTTTGGTTTGTTGTTGAGTTTGTCGGACTCTTTGAACGGGGTGCATACACCGACTGACTTCAGCGAACGGATCTGTCCTACCGGTCGCTCGTTGGCATTGTAATAGACGACAGCACGATAGACGGTGTCGGCTTTGGCATTCTTGAAATACTGTGGTGAGGCGAGTGGAATGGTGGTATCATCGTCGGTAGTGAAACTGCCTATCTTTCCCTCGTGGTCAGTATTCACCAGAGCGAACTCTGCCTTGAGATAGGAGAGGTCGCCATCGCCCGACTCGTAGGTATCGGTGGTACACGATACGAGAAAGCCCCCCAGCCCCCAAAGGGGGAGGATTCTGGCGATAGCGATAGCTTTTTTTAGACAGAATGACATAATGACATTTAACAAGGATAACGATGACGAGACATTTCAACGCCCTCGCCCTAGCGAAGCGAGACGGGAGAGGGGCTACTTAACAGCCGCCAAATAGTTTCTCACTGGATTTGCATACATCGTGAGGATACGCTCTGTGAGGAAAGCCTCGTCTTTGTTAGGGATATCGATCTTTGCCAACTGACCAGCAAGATACTCATCGAACTTCTTCTTATCCTCGGCTGTGTAATGTGAGGCATATTCATAGTTGCCGTTAAGACGGTCGAGAGCGATATAGTTGCATGGGAACAGTTTATAACGGCTGTGAATCTCTCTATCCATACGACGTGCCACCTCCTGATAGAAGTCCTGAACACTGAGGTTCTCCACATCGGTAAGCCATGAGTTGATGCATGGTGAGCACTCGTAGTGGATACGGCCCTTGTAACCGAGGATACCGGTCTTCATATTGTCGAGGTCATCCTGACGGCTCTTCTTGTATGTAGGGTTGTCGCGCTTCAACTGGAACTCCTTTGCCTTGAGATAGTCGCAAGGGTCGAACTCATAACTGATGGTGAGCGGCACGATATTCAGGTCGCGCAAAGCCTCGCAGTGAGTACCGTCATAGCCGAGAGCGAGCATCTTAAGCACCGACTCCTGTGTACGGTCGCTCGAATCCTTCGCACGACCTTCGCGCTGTGCTATCCATAGGTTCTCACCCTTCTCGTTGATAACAAAATGCATATACTCGCTCATGTGGATAGAGCTCTGCATGAGTTCCTTCGGTGTGAGCGAACGGCGCACGGTGAATGCCTTACACATCTTTACCATGGTGCGAATCCATGGATAGATGAGGAGGTTATCGCCGATGGCAATCTCGCAAGTGGCAGGCGACTTGTCCTCAACGAGCATAAGGTCGAGGATAGCTGAGTCGAGCACGATGTCACGATGATTGCTGACAAAGGTGTAACGCTTGTCGTATGTATTCTGCGGATGGTTGGTG
>JAUNIK010000402.1 GCA_030523505.1 Prevotellaceae bacterium
CACCATCAAGTCTCCCACACGGAAATCTTTGTTTGCTCCTCCTGCGGCATTGCTTACAAGGAGGATCTTGATTCCCAGCTCATACATTACTCGTATGGGGAAGGTTACTTCCTGCATGCTGTATCCTTCCTAGTAGTGGAAGCGTCCCTTCATTGCGAGAATGCTTTTTCCGCCAAGATAGCCGAAAATCAGTTTCCCGTCATGCCCCTCAACTGTCGAAACCGGGAAATGAGGGATGTCGCTGTATGGGAATTCCTGTACTACCTCTATTTCCTGTGTCAGATGGCCTAGCCCCGTTCCGAGAATAATTGCTGTCTTCGGCATCTGGAACGGCTGGGCGCTCAGGCTGCTGGCTTGGCTGCAGGGTAGGGCGGGGGACTGCGATTCCATGTTGCTGAGTTGGTCTCTCAGCCATGTTGCTGTTTCGGTTATTTTTGCGTACATATCTTGCTATTTGTTCAATAAATTTATCTTCGTCTTGAATAAACTGGACTTCAATAGGCTGAATATAAAGTGCTTTTCGCACCATGTCCGACAATCCTGTCGCAGATGCCAGTCTTACCCCGTCTTTCTCTGTAGTAATGATGACCGCCGGCTTTTCCATCATGCGATATTGCAAGTTTATGGCCTCAATGTCAGAAGCGGTAAAGGCATGGTGGTCAGGGAATTTCATAAGGATAAGTTTCTTGCATTTCCCCTCGAAATCGGCTAACATGTGTTCCGGTGACGCAATGCCTGTAATCATCATTACGGCAGGCAATCGTGTCTCATCGATAATCTCTGGGGTTTCGTCCGGGAATAACGGTCTCAGCGGCTTTTGCACCATAGTGGTATAATACATGTTCTGGAACGGCATCAGATTCAGGGCTCGCTGAAGAATGCGGTAGTCCATAGGCTTCATATCTGTAGGACATTTTGTCATAATTACAATGTCGGCACGACATGTTGCTGATGCCGGCTCGCGAAGCCTGCCAGCTGGAAGGAGGGCGTCATTGGAGATAAGTCTGTGGTAATCAACCAGCAGAATATTCAGTCCGGGAGTTATATACCTGTGCTGATATGCATCATCAAGAATGATGACCCCTGTGTCATGGGTGTCTTCTCTTGACATGATTGTCTCTATTCCCCTGCAGCGGTTGGCATCGACAGCTATGGTGATATCGGGAAATTTCTTGTGCATCTGAAAAGGTTCGTCACCAATCTCGAGCATTTTTGTGTTGTTGTTCGCAAGAACAAACCCTTTCGTTTTACGCTTGTATCCCCTGCTGAGTACTGCCACCTTCATCTCATTGCGGAGCAACTTTATCAGGTATTCTACATGGGGGGTCTTGCCAGAACCACCAACAGTAATGTTGCCAACTCCAATAATGGGGAATGGGTATTCCTTACTCTTGATGATTTTGTTATCAAACAGGAAACCTCTAACCCACACTCCTATGCCATACAGCCAGGAGAGGGGCTTGAGCCAGTGATTGATTTTTATGTAATCGCCCTCCATGTTTATTCTACGCTGATAAGAATCGGCATACGTGCCTGAACAGGATTTTGATTTTGAATATTCTTAACCATCTTAAATGGCTCGTAATATACCCCGAGTGTGGATTGGAGCTGCTCGTCAAGGTTGTTGTTGCCTCCCTTGGCATCCTCTAGCAACTTCTCATACCATGGTTTCTTCTCAGGGTAGTATATTGTCTCGTATTTCTCGACCTTTGCCAGTTTGCCAGCTTTGCTTATGGCTTCTTTCAGGCCGCCCATCTCGTCAATGAGGTTATGCTTCTTTGCATCGGCAGCAATCCATACACGTCCTTCGGCGATGCTCTTGACCTGCTTTATCGGCATCTTCCTGCCGTCGCTTACACGCTTGCAGAATAGCTCGTATCCGCGATTTATGTATTGCTGCAGCATCTCTTCCTCGCTTGGAGATAAAGGACGTGTTGTCATTGCCGAAGTAAAGTCCGAATGTTTGTTTGTTGCCACCTTGTCATATTTCAGCCCCAGTTTTGACTGTAGTAATTCAGTCATATCCGGGAACATGCCGAAGATACCGATGGAACCAGTCAGTGTTGTAGGCTGTGCTACTATCCATGATGCTCCGGCAGACAGGTAATAGGCACCGCTTGCTGCAACGCCTCCCATAGAAACGACAACAGGCTTCTTTGCTTTCAGAGCTAATACGGAATGCCAAATCTCTTCAGAAGCAAAGGCATCGCCGCCACCGCTGTTGATACGTATCACGACAGCTTTAACGTCATCATCCTTCGCCAATTTCTCCAAGTCGCTTACCATCTTCTTGCTGATTATACCAGCATCGCCCATTATGTAGCCTGATTCTTCGTTTTGCACAATAGACCCTTGGGCATAATAGATGGCTATCTTTGCAGAAGCGTCTGTAGCATTCTTATGTAATTTTGCAAGAGCCTTGCATGAAATTTGGGCAATCTCCTTGTCGTTATCCAAGTTCAGCTTTTTCTTTATCTCCTTTTTAACCTCTTCCGCATACATGGTTCTGCTGATGAGCTTCTTGTTCAAAAGGAACTTAGTGTCCTGAAGCATGGTCAGCGTGTCGGCAAGGGCGTTCACCTCTTCTGCCGTTATGCCACGACCTTTTGCAATGTCGTTGGAAACGATGTCCCACAAACCTTGGACATATCGGGTTGTCTGCTCCCTGTTGGCATCACTCATGTGGTCTTCCGTGAATACCTCAGTAGCGCTCTTGTATGTGCCTACTTTGATGACCTTCATCTTAATGCCCACTTTCTCCAATAAGTCTTTCAGGTATGTAGTCTGTGCGGCTAAACCATGAATATCCACCATTCCCTGCGGGTTGAGCCATATCTCATCAGCAGCAGAACAGACATAATAGGTGTTCTGGGTGTATGTGTCAGCGAATGAAACTATCCACTTCTTTTTCTCCTTGACATGAAGCAGAGCGTTGCGTATTTCCTGAAGTGCGGAATAGTCTGCCTGTAACAGGCCGGCCTCAATATAAATACCCGCTATTTCCGGAGTGTTCGCAGCATTGTC
>JAUNIK010000403.1 GCA_030523505.1 Prevotellaceae bacterium
CCTATCACACACCTATCACGAGCCCCTCCCTTCCTCCCCAGAGGAGAGGTGCTTTAATACACTTTTTTGACAGTGCGCTCTCAAACAGGCAAGGCATTTTAACGCCCTCGCCCTAACGAAGCAGTACGGGTGAGGGTCCGGGTGGTGTCTTGTGACGGGTGTGTGACAGGTGGTGACAGGTGAGGATCAACCTGTCACACACTTAACGCACTGAGTATCAATGAGTTAAGTACACTTTGTGACAGGTGACGGGTAAAACGCAAAATTCTTTTTTTTGTTCAAAAAATCTGATTTCGTGAAAGCTATGGAATGAGGGTGTCATTTGGGCGGAATGAACACATGAAAACGGTGGAATGACCACTTCATTCCATTGAAATGAAACCCTAATTTGGGTACTTTCATCAAAAAAAAACCCACCAAAAGTCACACAGAGCAACAATTGGTGGGTTTGAAAACTATCTGACAATTGATTTACCTGTTTGAGGTAACCGTTTTCTTGCCATTCTGGATATAGATGCCCTTCTTGTCGGCTTTGTTCACACGCTTGCCGTCAAGGGTATAAATGCCTTTGCCTTCGCCTTCGCTATCGCTAACGCTAACCACTTTCGTTGGGTCGGCAACGACTGTCACCTTACGCGAGAAGGCTGGGAACTTATGATCGATATAGGCGTGGGTGAACGAACCGACATGGAACACGCGAGTGCCCTTTGCAGCGGCTGCATTGGTGTACTTGTCGATACCTGCATCATCTTCCTCGTCACCTCCGATGAAGTCGATATCGTAGGTGCCTGGGGCATAGTCGGCTGGTACGGTCACCTTGAACGACACTTGGATAGAGTCGCATCCGTTGCGCCAGCAGGCTGCCATGAACTTCGGTACTTTAGCACGACTCTGGAAACCGTGCCACTCATATCCGTTCTTCGGACATGCCTCGTTGAAGATGGCTGTGGCTTTGTCGTTCGACTGCATTGAATATTTCTTTGCGGCTTTCGAACCGTCCTCGAGGTACACCCAGTCTTCGGCGAACGCCTGATGTGCCATTGCTGGCATCGCCACGGTCCATCCTTCCGGCACTCGTATGCCGGCTATCGACCAGTCGTTGATGAATCGCTGGTTGCCGTCGCCATCATCAGCAACGGTCATTGTCACGATGAATGTCTCACCGGCAGTCACCTCCTCAGGCACTACCGTATTCACAATCTTATAGCAAGATGTAACCGCCAAGGCTATCACCACTGCTGTGAGTATATATAATCTTTTCATTTAGCAATTTTTATTTTACTGCCCTGCGAAGTACCGCGGAGCAAGAATTTACAATTTGGGACCTTTTCCTCCGGATGGGTTCCCCCTCGCCTTGTGGGAGAGGGGGCTAGGGGGTGAGGCTTCTCCTCCCCTTCGGGGAGGTTGGGAGGGGCTACTCATCAAACACAGCCTTCCAGTTGTACACACGGAAGAAGAACGGACGGTAGAAATCAGCCGAACCAGCAGAGTTGAAGTTATCGCCCCATTCCTTTGTATCTGTGTTTGTTGAGAACACGAGTTCACCCTCACGCGAGAGTTCACGATGGAGATGTGGCATATAGAAATTCTGGTATGTGATGGTGCCTTTCTTGTCGAGCACCCATGGCATTGTCCACAACTGATGTGCTTCCTCGAAAGGTCCCCAAGGGTGGCGCGAACGCATGATGTAGAGCTTCTTGCCGAACACAAACTCCTGGGCAGTCATATAATACCAGTCGCCATCCTTGAACACCCAAGGGGTTGACACCGAGCGACTTGAAATGCCCGAGCGGTTCTTGTCGGCTTCTACAGGATATTCATCCTGCCAGCGCCACTCGCCATCTTCGCCTTTCACATAGTATTCTGTACCGGAATTGAGGTCGAGGGTCTTTGTGCGAGCCACAACGATATGACTGTAGGCAAGCAACTGATCAGGGGTCTCCTTCCACATGTTTGAGGCATAGAGATAGATATGGCCGTCCTCGTCTTCCATGAGTTCCGAACCATACATGCATCCGTCCTGAGCCACGTGGTTATGGTCTATGTCGATGATTTTCAGATATGTCTCATCGCCTGGCTTTCCTTCAAGACTGTAGGTCACGAGAGCCTGATTGCGGTTCTGCATGAGGTTCTGCGTACCGTTGTACACTCCACCCCAGAGCATCTGCATCTTGCCGTCAACGATTGTTGCATCGCCAGCCCAATAGAGCCAGTCACCATCGATATCGCCTCGCTGTATTGCCTCCTCGCTGAGGGTGGCATTTGGATGGCGCAGATGGGTGCGTGCCTGATAGTAGCGGTCGGCATTTGGATTGGTGGTCTGCACAAAGTCGGCAAGCCAGATGAAATTCTCTGGTTCTGTTCCCGGAAGTCCGTCAGGTCCAGGAGTCTGCACCATGATTGAGTTGCGTGGGAAATTGCACGAACGGCGTGCACGAGTGTTGGCATCTACCTTGCCATAGAACGAGTCGTTGAACGACCAGAACACATTGCCGTCAGGCAGGAGTGTTGTCTCCACGCCATCACCTCCGTTCCATCCGAGGGTACGGGTGAAGAGTTCGTCGTAGAGCTTGTCCTTATAGACATACACATTCTTGTTGGCATTGTTGTGACGCATCAATGTCAGTTTCCACTCATCCTTCACCTCTGGTTCAGGCCACTTTTGTGTGTCGGCCTCAACCTCGACAGTATGATCGCCGGTGAGATCCTGTGCAATCATAGTGCCCGAAGCACCAAGGAGGAGTGAAAGCGAGATAAAGAGTCTTCTCATTTCGTTTGGTTTTGTTTGGGTTAATAATTCCACTACAAAGTTAGGAATTATTTCTAATAATAAAACCAACCCACTGAAGGATTGGTTCTATTATTATATGTTTTGGGCAGATTTTTTATATTCTATGGTCGTGATATTCATTTTAAGCACAAGAAAATATCTTAGGCAGTAATATACCTTTTGACACAGTGTTACTATATTAGATCAAAATATCCTTGTTAAGACTTGCGTCTTTTTGCTGTTTG
>JAUNIK010000404.1 GCA_030523505.1 Prevotellaceae bacterium
GTTTTCGTCTTCGTAGCGCAGCGTTTCGTCCCCTTTGGGGAAGCCTACTCCCATCCCACACAAATCATCATCCTATTACTTGGATGCATCTTTCCGTCACGCTTCCATTCCTTCTCATCCACATCACAGACGAGTTCATAAGTATGCACCTTCCTATCCGTAGCGATGCCCTCATTGAGAAAACGCTCCAGATGTTCACCCTTGAGTCGGAAAGCCACACGGCTGTACGGCTTGTTTTCCTCCTTAGGTTCATTGATTACCACGTCCATATTCTTGTATGGAACTCCGATATATTCGCCAGCATCGATATCGTATGTCTTGGCGATAGTACCTTTTACTTTCATGATTTTTTAAGTTTTTAAGTTTATGAGGTTATGAGGTTATAAGGTTATAAGTTTAGTCCAGATTACTATTCCGCACGGCATCCTCCCCCTTGGGGGGAGTTAGAGGGGGTTAAACCTCCCACTCACGAACCCATTCACAAAATACTCCTGTCCCGCACCAGTGACCAAAGTCGTGATGCGCACGAAAGTGCGAGAGTCCAACTCGATCGTGCTTTCCTCAAGCTCAAAGAGCCCCTGTTCCACGTATCGCTGAGTGGCCACATTGCGGTGCCTTCCCACCTTTCCGAGATAACCATTCTCACGCATCCAACGGAACAACCTGTTCTGACCGATGTCCACCCCGTTCTTCGCAATCAACTTCGCGAGATTGCCTATCAGGATGCTGCCGTCACTCGCCCTTACGGCACTCGCAAACATCACATCCGGTTGCTGAGCCTCGAGCATGTCCTGCTGGCGTTCGATGGTCTTCTGGCAGATGAGCAGAGCCTTCGCAAGAATCGACTTCTCATCGTCCCCCGTCTCTACCGGAATGTAACCGCCCGTCTTCCTTATCTGAGGAAGCACTACCGAAGTCACCCAATGCTTGAATCTCTTCGCACCCTCAAGTTTTGAAGAGAGGATAAGGGAGTAGAGACCACTTTCGTTGATGAAGATAACATCTCTTCTTTGACCTGAGGTAACGATTTGTTCCCCCAGCTTGTCTTCCGAGTCGACATGATCATGAATTGCTTTTTTTGTGTTGGCATATCCCAACGCACCAGCCACATCTTTACCCACGAACCAAGATTCGCCATTCTCATCCTTCATTGTTCTAATCTTTCCGAACTCCGGATGACTGAAAATTTCAATCTGATTTTTCATTTTTTCTAATAATGTATAAGAACGATTAGTCTGAAGCGCAGGAGCTGGCCAGTCATCCGCACTCCCCTGGACTTTTTGTCTTTCGACAATGCAAAGGTACGGTATCTTTTTAAGGTAATTAGTGCATCTGGGACGAACAGCCCGCACTACGGGACGAGTGATAAGTTTTAGCGGGACGAACTGATTTCACCCAATTCGATGAAGTGACTCTCAAAATCTTTTATACATGATTTTGACATGACAATTTCCGTCCCATGTTTCATGTACACACATTTTCCGATAATGAAATCAACTTGCCACACATTGACAATACATGACCTGTTTACTTTGCAGAACACACCCTCTGGCAATATGGAACACATATGCTCCAACGTCTGCCTGATGCTGCACATCAGTTTTCCATCGTGAGAATAAAGGTTACAATAGTTGCGTGCTGACATCACATAAGCCAACGCCATAAGATTGACACAGAACCGCCTTTCCCCATCATTGATGAGCGTTGGTCGTTCTTCGTAATAGTTTGTCTTCATAATTCCGAGAAGTCATTGTGCTAACCTAAGCGGATGGCCATCCAATCGTACCGGTACAGTTCAAAAGCTTCGCGGTTAATAAATCTTTTTTTTTTTTGGGGTGCAAAGTTCCCACATTTCTCCCTCATAAAAAAATATCACACCAACTGATAAAAACAAAAAAAACTACCCGCCTGTATACCAACAATATACAGACGGGTAGTCATCACAATATCAATATTACCCCTTCGCACTTTTCAAAGCACCACACAAGACTCATACACGGAATTGAGCACCCTCATCATCTCAGCATCCAACAACGAATACCCCTCACTGCAGTCATCGAAATGCGACAGGTACATCCTCCTCGTAGCCTTACCCTGAATCAATCGGTCGATAGCACTATCATTCAGGTCAAGCACCCCCTTACTGCGTAACCAACCCAAGATATTCATCATCAATTTCACATTGATGAAAGCATTCTTATGCCGTTTAGCCATCAGCCCATTCACATACTCATTCTTGAGAAGCATCTGCCAGAACAACACGAACTTAGCCGCATTCCACCCATTCGCCAGATGCTCCCTCAGAGGTTCCAGCGTGAGCTCCAGAAGCTTCATCTTATAGTCATTCCATAGTGTCGAACTGAGACAACCCATCTCATGCAGAATAACAGCCATAGCCTTAGGATTGCTCGTCTCGCCCAAACCAAACATCACAATCTCACTCTTCTGCAACTCGAAAAGTCTCTTCTCCTCCTCAAGTTCACGCTCACGCTTGTCTAGTTCCATCGCACGAATATTGTTAGCATGCCCCATCAGCACATTCTCCTTACATCTCTCCTCAATCTTACTGTACACCTCCTCCGTCACCACATCCATCGACTGCGACAGCAGTTCCTTCTGTCTCAACACCTTAAGTTCCTCCTCCTGTTCCTTCAGCTTCTCCTCCTGCGTCTTGATAGTTTCCAAAGCCTCTTCAAACTTCTCTGCAAGATTGCCCAACTCATGCCACAAATGCACGAAATCACCTCCCCAACTGCACAAACCATAAAAGCGCCAGAGCAGTTCCCTGCTGACGCCACCCATCGTGCTTAGCACATCCACGACCTTCTCGTTTGTGAACATGATTTCTGAGTAAAAGGTTAGTTTTGAGTATCTTAATTTCCAAGTGCAAAATCAAGATGCAAAAGTACGAAAAAAACTGGAAACGTCCCCAACATTTCACAAAAAAAATCGGCTCACCAGTAAAACCCTGTGTTTAACCGAATATCATTGATAACC
>JAUNIK010000405.1:0-1422 GCA_030523505.1 Prevotellaceae bacterium
ATCCTTATGTATTCAAGTACTGGGATCAGGCAGCAGAGCCTAACGGCAATAATTGTGATGCAGAATTCCCTGCTATCCGTACAGCGGAGATGTACCTCATAGTGGCTGAGGCACTCAACGAAATCAACAACGCCCCTACAGCAGAAGCAACAGCGGCATTGAAGGTGGTTCGTTCGCGTGCAAAACTCAAGGGAACAATCCCAAGCGACTATGCTGCATTCAAAGCAGAAGTGCTCAAGCAGTATCGTTTGGAGTTCGTGATGGAAGGTCATCGCTGGTTCGACCTCAAGCGTATGTGTACTCCAGAGGAGTTTGTAAGCATCATTCAGGAAGCAAAACCTGACGCTACTCCAAAAGCGTACCACATGCTATTCCCTATACCACAGCGAGAGATTAACCTCTCAGAGGGACTTATAACCCAGAATCCTGGATATACAAACGCCCAGTAACGATTACGTATCATTATGAAAAATATTGTATTGATCATCGCGCTTTCGTTTGTGTCACTTGCGACCATGGCTGAAAGCAAAGCAAAAACGGATGTGTCAGCAAAACGTCCGGTTGACTATGTTGACCCAACCATCGGCACATGCAACTCGCGCTGGATGGTGACACCTGGTCCAACCATGCCTTTCGGTATGGTGCAACTAGCCCCAGACAATCAGGAACAAGGCTGGAAGGCAGGCTACGACTACAGCATCAACAACATAAGCGGATTCTCGCACATCCACTCATGGACCATGGCGGGACTGCTCGTCATGCCTTGCACTGGTGAACTGCAGATTACTCCCGGCACAGAAGATAAACCATGGCAGGGATATCGCAGTAACATTCGCAAAGAGACAGAGGTGAGCAAAGTGGGATACTACTCTGTACATCTCGATGACTATAATGTAAAGGCGGAACTCACCAGCACCACACGTGTCGGTGTGCATCGCTACACATTCCCTGCAAGTTACCGCTCACGTATTCTTTTCGATCTGAAAGTGCCGGATGAATATGGATTCGATTTGCAGAACAGTTTCATCACCAAGGTATCAGACCACGAGATTGAGGGTGTCAGTTATCAGCAGGGACACGGTGGAGCAAGTTGGCAGGAATATGCAGTAAACTTCTACATCCGTTTCAGCAAGCCTTTCCTTACATTCAATGGTTGGGTGAAGGACAAGATATATCGCAACATTCCAGAGACATACTCGTCGGGCTGGTATGACAAGGCTGCAGGATTCTTTGTGGAATATGATACGGAAGAAGGGGAGCAGATAATCATTGAGGTTGGACTCTCGCTCGTCAGTCCTCAGCAGGCAAAACTCAATCTCGAGACAGAAATGGAACCATTCGGTTGGGATTTCGATGCAGTCGTAAAGCATCAGCAAGATGCTTGGAACGATATTCTGAGCAAGATAGAAATCGAGACGCCTG
>JAUNIK010000405.1:1432-2978 GCA_030523505.1 Prevotellaceae bacterium
ATCCACAACATGCGGACGGCTGTCACCTCCGATCAGGACAAACATAATGTCATCTCCGACAACAAGCTCACCTTCATTGAGCCATACTTTAATATAATAAATGCCCTCCATCTCATATGTCTTTTCGATGGCAGCATTCACCTTTTCCGTCCTGATGAAAATGCAAAGCGTAAGTTCTACACCAATATGTACCGTTCGTTCTGTGCGCGCACCACCTGGAGCGATGTCAACGGCAGGTATATGGATATGTACGAGAAACCTCAGCAGTTGGCAAACAAGGAAGATGTGGTTATCGGTTGCGATGCTTTCTGGAACACCTTCTGGAACCTGAATGGTCTTTGGAACCTTGTCACTCCGCGCTACTCACGCATGCATGTCAACTCATTGCTCGAACTCTACGATCGTGGTGGATGGCTTCCTAAGGGACCAGCCGGCATCGAGTATTCTGGTATCATGGTAGCATCGCATGGTATTGAACTCATAACATCTGCATATATGGCAGGCATACGCGACTTTGATGCACAGAAGGCGTTGAAGGCAATCCTGCATCAGCAGACAGTGCCTGGTCGCCCACATGAGGGTGGCGGATGGGTAGGCAACCGTTTCCTCGAATCATATATGAAATATGGATATGTAGCCAACGAAGACGGACCTGTGTCGTGTACCCTTGAGTATGCCTACGATGACTGGGCGGCAAGCGAGTTCGCCAAGGCTCTCGGCGATACAAAGTCGGCAGAAATGCTCTACAAACGCAGCCGTAACTTCGAGAATATCTTTGACAGTAATGTAGGCTATGTGCGTATGAAGAACCGTGACGGCAGTTGGGTGGAACCATTCGACTCGCTCTGCTGCAGTACCTTCCTCGGTTCTGGTTATGTAGAGGGTAACGCATGGCAGTACACATGGTTCGTGCCACAGGATGTGCAGTATATCGTTGACTTCCTCGGCAAAGAGGAGTTCTGCCGTCGTCTTGATTATGGCTTCGTACAGTCTGAACCTTGGAGTTTCAGTTCTGAGAGCGTCAACTGGACAGAGAGTCTTGCCTCGATGGGTGCACTGCCTATCAACCATGGCAACCAGCCAAACATGCAGGCTGCATACCTCTTTAACTATGCAGGCAAGCCATGGCTCACACAGAAGTGGGCTCGCGCTATTATGGACAAGTTCTATGGCGATCGTCCTGAGAACGGTTGGATGGGCGATGAGGACGAAGGTCAGATGGGCTCGTGGTACACTTTGTCTTCGTTAGGACTCTTCCAGATGCAGGGCGGTTGTGCAACAGAACCAATATGGGACCTTGGCAGCCCACAGTTTGCAAAGGCAACGATCCACCTTGATAGCAAGTACTATTCAGGTAAGGAGTTTGTTATCGAAGCAAAAAATGCATCGCCAGAGAATATCTATATCCAGAAGGCAATGCTGAACGGTAAGCCATACAACAAACCTTGGCTTTTCCACAAGGATATTGTAAATGGAGGTACGCTCACACTTGTCATGGACCCTAAGCCAAACAAGAAGTGGGGAGTGGAGAGTGAAAAGTGAAGAG
>JAUNIK010000406.1 GCA_030523505.1 Prevotellaceae bacterium
CGATGCATTGTGAATGAAAACATAATCTATGTTGAAGCACTTCGCAAGCAACTCACCCAGTATCGTGGTACCGTGATGGGGCAAGACAGCACCTTGCTATCATACGCAACCGTCTCCCTCTTTCATTCAGCAGATACCACACTCATCCAACATGCAGCTTGCAGCAATGCTGGTGTGTTCGTTGTGCCTTGTGAGGAACAAAATATATTGATGCGAATAACGCATGTGGCACACGATACGCTTTGGATTAAACCTACCACCGATGACTTAGGTACGCTGGTATTGCACGAGCGCAATGTGAAATTGGATACAGCAAAGGTTGTGGCACCACCATGGACAGGAAGAAATGTAACGCTATCGTTCCAGTTTGTCGACGAGTTCACATCGATGGACTTGCCTATTATCAAAATAAGTGAGGTTCAAAAGTTGGTTGCAGAGAGTGATACGACCAAGGAATACCCTGTATGGTTAGCAGATACTTACAATGGTGCATCGCATGTTACCAACTATCGCTTCGATGTTCCTGCTCGCCCTGGTGACTATATTCTGACTGTACGTTATGAGGGTTATGAACCTCTGCGGATGCCTTACCATGTGGGAAAGACAGGGCGTAGAAATAAGATAGACGAAACCATCCGCATGAAACGCTTGATGCCAAAACCTACAAAACAGTATGTCGAAGACCCAGATGGCGACATCATCGTGGACGGAAAACGAATGCGTGAAGTGGTGGTTACAGCCACCAAAGTGAAGATGTATTACAAGGGTGACACCATCGTCTATAATGCCGATGCCTTCACGCTGCCCGATGGTTCCATGCTGGAGGACGTGCTGAAAGCGATGCCAGGCGTGGAGGTCAACAGCAATGGTGAGATAAAGGTGAACGGTCGCAAGGTGGACGTGCTGCAACTGGACGGCAAAGACCTCCTCAGCGGTGGTACGGAGATGCTGCTAAAGAATCTGCCTCACTATACAGTGGATAAGGTTAAAGTCTTCGAACAGGACGAGCTGGGAGCACGACTCGTTGGTGCTCATTCTACAGAGAAGGAATATACCATGAATGTAATGTTGAAGAAACAATATAAAATAGGATATTTGGGCGAGATTGAGTTGGCTGGTGGTCTCCCGACTGGCAAGCATGATGATGCTCGCTATCAGGCACGTGCCTTTGTGACTCGTTTCTCCGAGCAGTCACGCCTGATGGCTTCAGCCATGTCCAACAACATAAACAACAACAGCTATAACAACAGAGAATCGTGGGATGATGATTACATAATCCCCACAGATTTGCAGCGCCACAATTACCTATCGCTGATGTACAGTGTCTATGACCGCCAGGAACGCTACGAGGACAACATCTACTTGAGTAGCAAGTGGACGCGTACAGAGTCGGAGAGCCGTCAATCTTCACTCACCTATTTGACCCACGGCGACACATGGTCACGACTGCACCATACTGGGCTGAGCAACAATCTCGCAGGCTACTTCTGCAACCGCTTCGTTCTCAAGAAGCCCTTTGCCCTCAACCTCATTACAGAGCTCAATTACAACCACCGCGAGAGCAACGGACTCAGCCGGTCGGCGCAGTTCAATGCCGATCCTTCGTCCTACGGCGATGTGGTGGCGATGATGGACTCACTGATGCAGAATCCCTTCCAATCTGGCATCTCCAGCATTACCCTCAGCAAAAGTCGTTCGGAGAGTCTGCAGAACGGTACCGACTGGAGCTTTAAGCAGGAAGTCAGCTACAACAAGAAGACAGCCTCAGGCGATCGTCTATTCATCTCTCCTATATTCGTTCACAAGCAGCAGAGTGGCACAGAGCACAACGCCTACCAGTTGGACTACATCCAAGGGCAGGGCAAGAACGACTATCGCCATCGCTACAATTTGTCGCCAAGTCATAGTAACCGATTTGAACTGCACGCTAATTACACATATAATATCCACAGCGAGCTGGCCGTCTTCTTTGGAAACAACCTCATTTGGAATCAGGCACACAAAGAGCATGAACGATACCGACTGGATCAGACAAGCGGATGGTCGGCAGGCAAGGCACTTGGAGCATTGCCCTCTACACGCCAAATCCTCATGCAGGGCTTCGACCGCCAGAACTCGTACGTCGAGGACCAAAGCAAATTGTCAAGCCGTTACTTTGTCAACTTGAGATATAAACATAACCGTGGCAGCATTCGTAATGAACTCAGCCTGTTTCCTGCCGTGACAATATGGAATGAGCGCGAAAAATATCATCGTGATGCACTCGACACTTGCTTTAGCCGCAGATTGGTGATGCCCGAATTGCAAGCCATGTTCGATAACAATATGAAGAGGAAAAACGATGATGGTCTCAATATCGATCGTAAGTACGGTTGCTATTATGATTTTCGCGGCAAAGCTCCCGACATGCAGATGTTGCTACCTGTGCGCGATGCTTACAATCCGCAGGCCATCACGTTGGGCAATCCCCATTTGCACCGCTCGTACGACCATAGCCTTACCACTCAATTTGACTATAATCGATACCGAAACTGGAATGCCGATGGCATTTACGAGCACATGAGAGCTACCTTCAACGTGCAGCAGAATGCCATTGCTACGGGCTATACCTACAATCCCACTACAGGTGTCTATACCTACCAGCCCACCAATATCAATGGCAATTGGCAGGCCAACATCTATTGGGCGCACCAACATGTACTCAGTAAAGTATTTAGCTACGATATTATGAACGGCTATACCTATCGTCATAGTGTGGATCTCATTGGTGGTGAGCGCAGCACGGTCAACTCGCAAACGGTCGAACCAGAGTTGTTATTCTTGTACAAGCTTAGCAGCGAGAATCAGATTACGCTGACTGGCACATGGAACTGGACACGCTACGATAGCGAACGCCCTGGCTTCACTACTCGCTCAACGCTCAACCATCAGTACGTGCTCAGCGGTCAGTTGCAACTCCCTGGCGAC
>JAUNIK010000407.1 GCA_030523505.1 Prevotellaceae bacterium
TGAGATGAGAGCATGTTATGTGAATGGTACTCTGACTATTGGTGCCAATACGAATACCATCATCAAGAACTGTGTCATTACGGGAGCAATAGCAGGAGCCAGTCTGGTGGCCAACAACTGTCTGATAGAAAACTGTTGGGTAGGAAATGACATCAACTCTTTTGCTGCCAACAGTAGCGTCAACATCAACCATTGTATCGTTACCGGCTATGTAGGACCTTATCTCTGCTAGAACAGCATATTCCCCTACTATTGGGTTGGAGCGTATTATGACCGTGCAGTCTTTGCCAACACAGAGGGAGCAACGGTTTACAACTGTATATTCAGAAGCTTCGAGTACAACAATAAGGACAAGAACACCTTTATCAACTGCTATGCCGTTGACATCAAAGGTATATTCGCTGACGCGGAAAATGCAAACTACTCTGAGACTCGCACCTTCGAAATCAAGAATCCTGAGACATGGATAGGCACTGACGAAACGGAGATTGGTATCAGACCAGGATGGAGCAAAGTGCCAGGAATACCTGTTGTCAACAGTCTGCAACTGAACGTTGAGGGCAAGACGCTAAATGTGACCTACGATGCAAAAGTGCGCTAATAACAGAACCCATAAAAATGCAAACGACCATGATTAAGATTAGAACTCTGATGCTCGCTGCTGTCAGTGTCGTCTGCACAACGATGGTGGCGCAGAAGAGCATAACTGATATTACATACTGGATAGACGGTGATGTGGCCAGCGTTGAGGCCATGAAGTCGAATATCGACATATCATCGCTCGCTGAAGGTGTGCACTCCATTACCGTTCGTGCCAAAGACTCGGAGAATTTGTGGAGTCCACCTTTGACGAAGTACTTTATCATTCCACATACTACTGCTGCCACAACCATCGTGGAGCGCGAATACTGGATAGACGGCAACATAGCAGCGCGCACAGCACTCGATGCATCTCCTGTAGCAATCAATCTCATGGAGTTGGCTGGTGGTATGCACTCGCTGAGCGTTCGTGTGAAGGATGACAACGGAGTGTGGAGCTCACCCTTGACGAAGTACTTTATCATTCCACATACTACTGCTGCCACAACCATCGTGGAGCGCGAATACTGGATAGACGGCAACATAGCAGCGCGCACAGCACTCGATGCATCTCCTGTAGCAATCAATCTCATGGAGTTGGCTGGTGGTATGCACTCGCTGACCGTTCGTGTGAAGGATGACAACGGAGGGTGGAGCTCGCCTTTGACGAAATACTTCATCGTGCCAGACGCAACAGGACTGGAGGGAAAGAAGATAACTCGCTACATGTACTGGATAGACGACAACACCGCCAACCCTGTCGCTGGCACAGTGACCAATGCAAACGGTGTGCTGGACATTGACCTCGGCGGACTGGAAGACGGAGAGCACACGCTGTCATGGTGTATGGCAGACTCCAAGGGTGTATGGAGCCAGGTTAAGACGTCAACATTTACCTTCACTCGTATAGCCATCACAAGCGCAATGATAGCACTGGCTCAGAATAGCTTCGAATATGCTGCAGAAGAAATTGAGCCCGACCTTACCGTGACAGATGGCGAGAAACTGCTGGTAGAAGGCGAGGACTACGAAGTAAGCTATGCCGACAATAGAAACGCTGGCAATGCAACCCTTACCGTCACAGGCAAGGGACTCTACAAAGAGTCTGTCGATGCACAGTTCACTATCACCAAGGCAACGCTCACCGTTACGGCTGATAATAAGCAGCGCGAAATGGGCGAAGAGAATCCTGAACTTACTCTCACATACAGCGGCTGGAAGGGAACAGACGACGAAAGCGTATTGACTACCCTACCCGTTGCTACAACGGAGGCTACGACGGAGAGTGAGGTTGGTGATTATGTCATCAGCGTGAGCGGTGGCGAAGCAACGAACTATCAATTCGTCTATAAGAACGGCATCCTAACGATTACCTACCCGACTGGTATCCAAATCGTTACAATGACACGACCTGTAGATATCTACACTCTAAGCGGTGTACTGGTAAAGCGACAAGTAACTTCACTCAAGGGGCTGCCCGATGGTCTTTACATCATCAACGGTAGGAAAGTGCAAGTGAAGCACTAACATACAGGAAAGAAAGATGAACAAGACAAGAGTGAGCCATTTGGGGATATTATTATAAAAGGAGCATCCGTTTGGGTGCTTCTTTTTTTTGATGTATATCATATTATTTCAATATAGCTGTGCAAAAAGTTGCACAACTCATAAAAAATTCGTACCTTTGCAGCCGCAAAACGGATAATAGGAAGAATTTTTATAACAAATAGGAATAATAAGTATTAATTTATGCGAAAAGAATGGCGTGGTTTTAAAGGAACCAAATGGACAGAGGAAGTAAACCTTAGAGATTTTATTCAGAACAACTACACAGCTTACGAGGGCGACGAGTCTTTCTTGGCTGCACCTACCGATGCCACCAACACTTTGTGGGGACGTCTGCAGGAGCTGCAGAAAGAGGAGCGTGCCAAGGGCGGTGTGCTCGACATGGAGACAGAAATCGTGTCAAGCATGACAGCTTATGGCCCTGCCTACATCGATGAGAGTAAAAAAGAGCTGGAAAAGGTAGTTGGTCTGCAGACCGATAAACCCCTCAAACGCGCCTTCATGCCTTTCGGTGGCATCAAGATGGCTGAGCAGGCTTGCACTAACTACGGTTACAAGCCCTCAGAGAAGCTGCATGAGATTTTCACCAAGTATTGCAAGACTCACAACGATGGCGTATTCGATGCTTACACTGAAGAGATGAAGCACGTACGTCACAACCACATCCTCACTGGTCTGCCCGACACCTATGGTCGTGGCCGTATCGTGGGCGACTATCGTCGTGTAGCACTTTACGGTATCGACTTCATCATTGCCGAGAAGGAGGCCGACAAGCGCAACTGTGGTGCTGGTGTGATGAGCGACGACGTTATCCGTCAGCGT
>JAUNIK010000008.1:0-8519 GCA_030523505.1 Prevotellaceae bacterium
AAGAGCAATAAAAGAGGCAAACTTAACGCATACCATTTCCAGTATTTGCTTTCCTTTTTTTTGCTTGCCACAAGTAGTTTGGCTGTCAGTATTGCAAATGCAATTATGACTATCATAATTAAAGGGATATAGTCACAAAATATTTGAGCTATAACAATGCGGGCAAAGAAATACGTCGTGCCTAATGCTATATAATTATCCAAAACAATAAAATTATTTGTAAAAATTTGGCAATGATAAATAAAATCCTTATTTTTGCCAAAAATATAAAATGGCATGGCACTCAAAAAAAATTGAACCACTTAAATAGTATTTTATGTTTCTTGAAGTAACACAGGCGGAATATCTGGAGGGGTACAAGGTAATGCTCCTTTTCAACAATGGTGAGCGTCGTATCGTCGATTTGTCTTCATCATTGCAGGGGGAGATATTCGCTCCGTTCAAAGATCAGGATTATATCACAAGGCCGTCGTAGGCGAGATGGATGTTCTCAGGGAGGCGGGATTCGGCTTCGTCCTGATGACCGATGTGATGGGTGACATGGATGAGATATGTCTGATCGGCTCCTACCCTACGGGCAAAAGCAATGGCATCATCAACGAGCATGTGACTGTGGTGGGGCTTCTCCCATCGCAGGGCATTGACAACGAGGGTTTTCACGCCACGAAGCAACTCGAGTTGATCGTCGTCGATGGTCTTCATGTCGGTGATATATGCCAAGTCCCCGAAGCGATAGCCTAAGATTGGGGCTTTGCCGTGCATGACGCGTATCGGCATTATTTCTACATCCTTCACCACGAACGGCTTTCCTGCTTCTATCTCATGCAATCGCAGGAGCGGCACTCCTGGATAGAGTTTGTCGGCGAAACAGTATGGGAAGTTATGTCGCACGCCCTCACAGGTGGACTTATCGGCATATATCTGCTGGTCGCCCCAGATGCAGAAACCACGCAGGTCGTCGAGTCCTCCTACATGGTCGTAGTGGATATGGGTGAGCAGTATGGCATCGAGTGGATAGAAGTCGAGTGGCATCAACTGCTGACGGATGTCGGGACCAGCATCGATGAGGATGCGGGCATGTTTCGTTTCAAGGAGGGCGGCAGTGCGGAGTCGCTTGTCGCGTGGGTCGGTGCTCTTGCAGACATCACACTGACAGCCTAATATCGGTACTCCGGCTGATGTGCCTGTACCGAGGAATCGCAACCGAGGTTTCTCGGGACCTTCATATACTGGCAGTGGGGCGAGTGTAGCCTCCGCCGCCGGCAAACTCAACTTATTCATAACTACATTTACCATTTAACAATGTACCATTTACCATTTTTCTCCACCACGAGGCATTTCACTCCCCTCTCCTCGTGGGAGAGGGGGAAGAGCCCTTCGGGCGAGGGGGTGAGGCTTCTATATTACATTCACCTCCGGGTGTATCTCAATTCCGAACTTCTCCTTTACGTCTTTCTGTATCTGCTTGCACAGGGCTACAATCTCACTGCCCTCGGCTCCACCGAGGTTGACCAGCACCAATGCCTGCTTCTCGTAAACACCGGCACGCCCCATGCTCTTACCCTTCCAGCCACAACGGTCGATCATCCATCCGGCAGGAATCTTCACATGGTCGGCATCGACATCATAGTGAGGCATGTCGGGATACTGGGCAAAGAGTTGCTCAAACTGCTCACGACCAACTATCGGGTTCATGAAGAACGAACCACCATTGCCCAACACTTTTGGATCAGGCAACTTCGCCTGGCGGATTTCTATTATCGTGTCGCGGAGCTGCTGAGCTGTAGGGGTGGTGATGCCCTTCTCTGCCAGAGCACCGATGATATTGCCGTAATGCAATGCCGGACGGAACTCACGGTGCAGAGCATAGGTGACATGGGTGATGAAATAGCGGTTCTTCCAGTCCTTCTTAAAACGGCTCTGACGATAGCTGTATTCACACTGCCCATTGCTGAACTCCACGATATCACCAGTGGCAATCTCCACAGCCTCCACCTTACAGATTATGTCCTTCACCTCGGCTCCATAAGCACCGATATTCTGCACTGCCGAGGCTCCCACTTCGCCAGGGATGAGCGACAGGTTTTCTGCTCCATAAATGCCACGCTCAACGGTATAGCCAATGACATCATCGACGACCTCGCCCGAACCGCAGCGCACCAGTACCTCGCCAGCCTCACCATCAGTAATCTCAATACCTCTGATGGCTGAACGCAACACCGTTCCAGCATAATCACCAGTGAGCAGCAGGTTGCTTCCTCCACCTATGATAATATAAGGTGTGGCTACTGTCGGCAAGATACCGCGGGCTTCATCGATGTTTTCTATCTCGATGAAACGCTTACACTGGGCAGCAATGCCGAATGTGTTATGCGCAAGAAGATTGTAGTTATTAATATCCTTCATACTACATCGTCAAATTATACAACTTCCACTTTCCACCGCGACGCTTGAACACCATCACTGACTCATTGCCGTTGGAGATGCCTTCGATGAGCATTATCTTCGTGTCGGAGTCTTTGCCCTCCTCGCCAAAGATGATGTTATAGATTAAGCCGCGAGGCATTGGTGGTGCGAACGAAGGGAACTGTTCCGGCAGCAACACTCCCTCGATATTCGAGAGGTCGTCGTCAGGATCTGGTCCCGAGAACATCAGGTTGTCGGCAAGACTCTTGCTCTGGAACACTGAGTCGGTGACAAAACCGTTGTAGAAGTCGAGGAACGAGTTGTTTGGCGATGCCTCCATCGGGGTGTTCACAATCTGTGTGAGCATCCATGCACCCTTGATACGGTCGAAGACAAACTGCTTGATGGTTTTCTTCTCGAGGTATATCTTCTCCACTACAGCATGGGTGATGGTGGTGTCGTCTTTCAGTTCAATCTGCTTCTCGTTGTCGAGGATGATTGTATAGAAATACTGATTACTGAAAAAGCCGTCCATCTTCCAGTCTTTCTTCTCATGGTGCTTCGCCATAGTGCCGGTCACCTCCTTCAAAGGGAATATGGTGCGTTCAAACTGCACATCGCGACGCGTCATGAAGTTGAACAGGAAGTCGCAGAAAAGATTATCGGCAGCCTTCGGCATCGGATGCTGCGAATAGAAAAGGTCAAGACTGTCCTCGCGTGAGAGTGCAGAGTCAGCCTCGTTGGCGTTTGGGTTGTTCTTGCCCGAACAACTGTCCATGATGCTTACCATTGCGAGCATCATCACCACGGATGTAATGTATAAAAGTTTCTTCATTAGCACTAAAATTGCCCAAAGGCAAAGAATTATTACTGCAAAATTACAACTTTATTTCCAATAATTTCTTCATTTGGCATAAAATTATTAACTTTGCACCAAATATTGATTTGAAGTTCGGAGAAAAGAGTAATGTCCTTTAACTTCCCTAACGAGAGAAGCGAGTGATAACTTCCTTTAAATTCTCATAACTTCCCCAAAAAAACAAAAGACTATGATTCTTGAAAAGATAGCAAACCTCCTTGAGGAGGTGAAAGCCCTTGAGGCAAAGAACGCCGAGGAGTTGGAGCAGTTGCGCTTGAAATACCTCAGCAAGAAGGGTGAGATCAATGCCCTTATGGCAGACTTCCGTAATGTTGCTGCCGAGCAGAAGAAAGAGGTTGGTATGAAGATCAACGAGTTGAAGACCGTTGCTCAGGAGAAGATCAACACCCTGAAAGAGCAGATTGAGACCGTTGATACTGGTAGCGAGGAACTCGACCTTACTCGTACCGCCTACCCTATCGGTCTTGGTACACGCCATCCGTTGACAATCGTAAAGAACGAGATCATCGACATCTTCCAGCGTATGGGCTTCACATTGGCTGAAGGTCCAGAGATTGACGATGACCTCCATATCTTCACCAACCTGAACTTCGCCGCTGATCATCCAGCACGCGACATGCAGGATACATTCTTCATTGAGTCAAGTCCTCTTGATGTGACAAAGAATGTGTTGCTCCGTTCACACACATCTAACGACCAGAGCCATTACCTCGCAACCCACGAGCCACCAATCCGTGTGCTCTGCCCAGGTCGCGTATATCGTAACGAGGCTATCTCGGCTCGTGCTCACTGCTTCTTCCATCAGGTAGAAGGTTTGTATGTAGATAAGAATGTGTCGTTCACCGACTTGAAGCAGGTGCTCCTCACCTTCGCTCGCGAGATGTTCGGTGCAGATACAAAGATCCGTCTGCGTCCTTCATACTTCCCATTCACAGAGCCATCAGCTGAGATGGATATCTCTTGCCATATCTGTGGCGGTAAGGGTTGTGGTTTCTGCAAGCACACCGGTTGGGTAGAGATTCTCGGTTGCGGTATGGTTGACCCTAACGTGCTCGAGGCTTGCGGCATCGACTCAAAGGTTTACACAGGCTATGCCTTCGGTATGGGTGTTGAGCGTATCACCAACCTGAAGTATCGCGTTTCCGACCTCCGTATGTTCTCGGAGAACGACACTCGATTCTTGAAGGAGTTCGAGGCTGCGCATTAACAGCCCCCCACCCAGGAGCCCCACCCCATCCCTCCCCAAAAGGGAGGGAGATTGTTAATACCTTTGCTGACAGTGCAGGGGTTCGACGAAAGCGAAAGCATAAGATATTATATAGATTTATCCCGGGTTCAAATGCGAGCCCGGGATTAATTTTGAGATTATATACTTAGGGTTCTAAGTTTTTGTTTTTAGACAGAATGACATAATAACATCATTTTTATATTAAGACTGCTAACGAGAATCCAGCGGACTAACAAATATTTGTTATTTTGTCATTCTATCTAATAAACATCTAAAATTGAACAAAAAGTGGCAAATAACACGGCGAGGTTTTGGACGTTTAGAATAATTGCACTACATTTGCTGCTTAAATATCGAAGATTATGAAAACATATAGATATCTCCTTTTGATGGTCATGACGCTTACTGCTTTGACAGTGAGCGCTGAGACTGAGATTGAACCAGATACCAGTTTTGAGATTGGTATAGAGGCCGACAGCAATAACACTGTTTCCATTATGCAACAGGAACAGGGACTGGCGCTTGACGCATATACGGCAGAGAAGAATGCCTATAAGAACACGAAATACTGGAACCGATGCCGCACAAAGACCTTCGCGGGTTCGGTGCTCGCCAGTCTCGGTGCTATGTCCTTTTCCTATTTTACTATAATCGCCCTATACAATGAGGGTATAAGATTCGACCAGGATTATCTGTTACTGATTCCGGGTTGTGTGTTTACAGCCTCGTCCGTACCGCTTTATATCAGCGCCTACAAAGACCGGAAGAGGGCAAAGCGAAGTGTGGGAAGCGTCATGCCTACTCGTAACTATCGCACAACAGGATTCCGTTGTGAGGCATCAGTAGGTATCACAACGCCTACTGATATCTATGATCTTGAGAAACCACTTGTTGGAGCCAACATCGCCGTAGAAGGGCGCTCGTATCTTGGCAATTCGAATTTCGATCTTGGAGTGAAGTTCAGTTTCGAGAATATCCGTCGCAGAAATGAAGGATATTCCAGTTATATCTCTTCGAACATATTCAGAATGACAGTCTTCAGCGACTATAACTTTATGAAGAACTCCGATATCACCCCATTCGTAGGAGTCGGCGTTGGTGTTGGATTGCCAGAAACGGTTCATATTGAACCGCGAGCAGGAGTTGAGTTCCTGCATCATCACCGTCTGTCGCTTCAGTGGCGCAAAGCCCTCACCGCCAGCAATCACTACGACATCTGCAAGCACGACAATCTGGGCATTAGTTACGGGTATACGTTCTGAGAAAGAGCCCCACCAGAAGCCCCACCCCATCCCTCCCCATAAGGGAGGGAGATTGTTAATTGCTTCGTTGGACGGAGAGGGGCCCTTTCTGAAAGTTGATGCAAGGAGGGGCAAATTCTATATGACTGCCAATGTTTAATAGGTACAGTCCTCGAAATGGGAATCCTCCCTGAACGTTGACGCCGGCAGTCCAGCTTTGTTGATGAGGTTTGCCCTAGTGAATGGTTGCCAGCCATATCTCACAATAACTCCATTACCAACATTTTCCATTTCCTTACAGGTTAGAACGACTTTATCTCCATCAATTCTCGCCTCTGCCGGATAGAAAATGCCTTTATCATAGTCGGCCACTTCGAAAGTGCTCGGTGCTTTGCCATCGGATGTAGCAAGACCTTCAGCCCAATTGAAACTGACAACAATCTCTTTGCCCACAACCTCAACGCCAGTAACCTCCGGTCCACTTGGAATAAGGTCATGATGTTCGTAGGTGTCGTAAAGAGCCTGCAGTGCCAAGCGATGACCTACCTCCGCCTTGCGTGTAGGATGCACATCGAGCGAGTCGCCCACATCGGTGGTTACCGCCATTCTGACATTCCAGTTTTTTTCCGCAATCTTTCGCTGACTATCGCGGAACCAAGGCCACGATGGTCGGTTCAGACTGGATAACTGAACCATATAGAGTGATGGAACGGCCTCACCATTGGTCCATGTGTCGAGCCATTTTCTTGTCAGCAGGTCGAACAACTTCTCATGCGCCTCGTAGTTGTGGGCATTCGACTCACCCTGATACCACACAAATCCCTTGACAGGCATCCCCTCGAGAGGGAGCATACCAGCCTCGTACATATAACATGGTTCATAAGGATGGCGTTGCAGTGGGTTGTTGGCTTGGGCTATGTTCTTCTTTGCCCTACCACGAACCCAATCCTGAATGAAATCGTTGTTCTTCCAGTCGTTCAGTATGGCTGGGAACTCATGCTCAAGGGTGTTGCGGTCAATCCACGCCTCGATAGGAGTGCCACCCACAGCATTGCACACCAATCCGATAGGAATACCAGTAGAGTCGTTCAGTTCCTTACCGAAATAATAGCCGATGGCCGAGAACACGGACGCCGTCTCAGGAGTACACTCCGTCCACTGAGGTATGTCCATATATTGCAGACGATTCACGGAATCAAGCACTTCTACAGGCCATTCGGTATTGCTCGTGTCCCAACGACCACGCATATTCAGCAGACGGATATTCGGGTTCTTCGCCTTCGGGATATCGCGCTGGGCAGTGGCTGCCGAGTGGAGTTGAAACGCCATGTTCGACTGTCCCGAACAGAGCCATATATCACCAGCAAGGATGTTCTTATAGACAAGAGTCTTTGCCCGTGTTGCGACTATCAGCGTGTAGGTCTTGCCAGCTTCAAGAACATTGTCATTGTCAGACACGCTCCATTCGCCAGTTTCAGACGAAGGGGTTGCTGTGGCCTCGTATTTGTAGTCTTTACCATCGGTAAATGTCACGCTCACCTTGTCTCCAGCATTCGCCTTTCCCTTGCAACAGAACGGTTCGCCATATTGCATCATCATATTATCGCTATACCACGCCGGCAACTGCAAACCACCGAAATCGCCCGTGATACCCTGATAGGCAACCTTTGCGAGGAGTCCTGCACCTTCAGCGTTAGGATGAACAGCATCGGTGAGCAGTTCCGGACGAGAATACAAAGGGGTGAAGAAGTCGATGAGTTGGCATTTCCGAGCCTTTGCCACCATCCTTACCTCCGCCGTTATCTCTTCGCGCCAATCGCGAGTGCCACTCTGAAAACGAGGATGGCGGTGAGACAGCGGAGTGAGTTCGGCAATGAGGACACGCACCTTAGGATTTATCATACGGAGAGTGTCGATAAGGGCGCAATAGTCTGGAATGAAGTCATCGCGATAGTTGGGCCAGTTGCGAGGGTCGGTGTCGTTGATGCCGAGATGAATCACGGCAATATCGGCATTGAAAGCCTTGGCGTCAATCCATTCCTGTTGCTCGACGTATGGGCGATGACCACGACGAAGGAGTGTAGCCCCCGGTTTGCCGAAGTTGCCAACGATATAATTATCGCCAAGCATCTGTTGCAACTGAACGGGATAGGCGTAATGTTCACGATCGTCGATAGCCGTGCCGTAGGTGATGCTGTTTCCGATACAAGCCACACGCAGTGGTTGCTTCTTTGCCTTTGGTTTTGCTGAAATAGAACCAATGAATGTGCAAACTATGAGTAGTACGAATAATCTCTTCATTATCGGTGATGATTGTTTTGCCTACAAAAATAAGTAAATCCTTCGAAATATACAAATTAATGTATTAAATAATCATAGATTCTGGGAACGATATACAATTCGGCACAAGATAATATTTCATTTTTTTATCAAGAATTAGAGAATTAGAGAATTTACTATCCAGCATAAGTTATCCATCCGGATGGCAATTCTAAAATTCTCAGAGAATTCAAAGAATTATTTCCTATACAGAAAAAAATACAATTCTCTAATTCTTGATAATAAAGAAACTTTGCGCCTAGTGTAAATACCAAATCGAAAACTATTTTTATTTTCGTTTGGTTATTTCACTCGTTTGTTGTAACTTTGCACTGCAATAGTCAGGGGAATGCAGGTGAGAATCCTGAACTGTCCCGCAACTGTGTTTAAGTCAGAATGCCTGCTATTGTTTCCTCAACCTACGGGGAATTCCATTGGACCGCGA